>NZ_LKIC01000027.1:0-141863 GCF_001482475.1 Bacillus sp. G1(2015b)
CCAGTAATACCAGTTGCGCCAGTAGGTCCGGTAACTCCAGTGCTACCTGTGGCGCCAGTAGGACCAGTAGCTCCAGTGCTGCCCGTGGCGCCGGTAGGACCAGTATCTCCGGTGATGCCAGTGACACCAGTAGGACCCGTTGGTCCAGTAATACCAGTTGCGCCAGTAGGTCCGGTAACTCCAGTGCTACCTGTGACGCCAGTAGGACCAGTAACGCCAGTGTTACCTGTGACGCCAGTAGGACCAGTATCTCCAGTGCTACCTGTAGCCCCGGTAGAACCAGTATCTCCAGTAATACCCGTAGCACCTGCAGGTCCAGTTTCACCTGGTGCTGCTAAAAGTGTGTAATCTGGCGACGTATCTGGCGTACCTGAAGGTGGTGAAGAATTCACAAGATAAGTACCCCCACCATAAGTGACCACTTGCCCTACTGAATATGTTGGTGCCGTTACAGGATCATAGGATTCAACACCACTTAATCCGATCCCAGTAGGACCCGTAGGCCCAGTTTCTCCAGAAGCAGCCAAAAGGGTATAGTCGGGGGAGAGTCCAGGTATTCCTGATGGAGCGTCTACATTGGCAATGTAAGTACTGCCATCAAACGTGACCACTTGCCCTGCATCGTAATCTTGTGATTGTGAGGGATTAAAAGGAATAGCGCCGGTTAACCCGCCAGCTGGTCCAGTAGGTCCGGTTGGTCCGGGGGGACCTGCTGGGCCTGCCGGGCCTCTTGGTCCAGCTCTTTGATTTGGTTTTGATTGCTTTATTCCTTTTGCAATGTGGCAGGGGTGATCCCCTTGAGATATATTTTGTTTTATATATTCTTGTTTAATGAATGGACAGTCTCTTTTTAGAGGACGGTCATGACGTGATCTTTTGTAATGAGGCTGTTCATGGTATTTACCGCAAAAGGGACATTTGTGTTCGAATTGATTGTACAAATTGCCCATCTCCTAGAATTGATATTTCATTCTATGTGCAAATTTTTAAATTGGAAGTAAAACCTAAAAAATCATCATTTCGAAAATCATCGAATCAAATTATTTAAATCTTTCATGGATTTATGTTATGGTGTTGAAAGTATAAAATAGTATGATATTTGACAGAAATGGGGACATCATTTATGAGTCAATCAGTTTTACAGGGCAAAGCCTATTCCGTTTTAAATTTATCCTCTGTGACAGAAGGAGGCACCATTAAAGAATCTTTTGATCGTAGCATGGATTTAGCAAAAAAGGCGGAGAAGTGGGGCTATCATAGATACTGGCTGGCAGAACACCATAACATGGAAGGGGTTGCGAGCTCTGCAACGTCCGTTTTAATTGGATATATTGCGGGAGGAACTGAAAAAATTCGAGTAGGATCTGGTGGGATTATGCTGCCAAATCACTCTTCACTTGTCATAGCCGAACAATTTGGCACACTTGAGACATTGTATCCGGGGAGAATTGATTTAGGTCTTGGCCGAGCACCAGGGACGGATCAGTTAACAGCAAGAGCGCTTAGACGTAATCTTCATAACGGAGAAGATTTCCCTGAGCAGCTTGAAGAACTGATGCAATATTTCAAGCCGACCGGTCAGGTTAAAAAACATGTAAGAGCTGTTCCAGGAGAAGGCCTGGACATTCCAATTTGGCTCCTTGGTTCAAGTGGTTTTAGCGCCAGACTTGCAGGAGAACTTGGACTGCCATTTGCCTTTGCAGCACATTTCTCACCTAAAAATACAATTCCCGCGTTAGAATTGTACAGACAGTCATTTAGACCTTCTGATGTGTTAAAAGAGCCTTATGCCATGGTTGGTGTGACGGTTTTTGCTGCAGATCAAACTGAGCGTGCTGAATATTTGGCAACCTCTCATTATCAGCGGTTTTTAAGTCTCATTCGTAATACACCAGGAAAACTGAAAGCGCCTGTCGACAGCATGGACGGTCTTTGGAGTCCATATGAAAAGGCGATGGTGGATGAACAATTAAGCTCGACTATCATTGGGGATAAAGAAAAGGTGAAAACAGAATTAGAAGCCTTTATTGAAGCTACTCAAGCTGATGAAGTGATGATTAATTCGGATATGTTTGACCATCAAGAAAGAATGCGCTCGTATGAAATCATCGGAGAGATCTTTCAAGAGGCGCAAGAAAAATAAACAAAAAAAGAACTGCACAGCGCAGTTCTTTTTTATTTATGCTTTTGTAAAAATGCGAAATGGTTGTCCAATTGGCAGAACAATACGGCCAAAATGTGTATTTAGCACAACAGCTGCAGAACCATAAAATGAAAGCAGGGAAATGATCAATTCTGCAATACCTGCCATGGTATGAGTCACATCGTACATCACACCAAACGTGCTAAGGGAAAGACCAATGAATAAGAAATCAATAAAGACGAAAATCAAAAATAACACTTTATGTGTTTCCATTGCACCAATCGTCATAAACAAGCTGAAAATCAAATAACCAACAAATGCAAAACCTAGCTGTTTTGGATCTGCTGCTCCCGCAAGCGTTTTCCCAAAAACGCCGGCTTGAATGAGCCAAGTCGTTCCAACGCCCATCCAGAAAAGACCGAATGCGCCAAAAGCAGTGGCTCCAAAAATATTATGATGCTTTGAATCTTGTATGGACGCGATCAGCTGCGCGATTCCTCCAAGGAAGATAGCCCAAGGTAAAATAAGGGAAGTGCCATCTGTGATTCCTAGTTTTTGTGAGGACGCAACGAGCGTCACCATTGCTAAACCAAACAAACCAAGCGGTGTTGGGTCTGCAATTGATAATCGAATTGCTTGAACATTCTGTTTTTCCATAATGACCTCCTACAATTTGCACTTACAAAAGATACTCGAATTCGATAGAAACGTCAAGCTCTTTTTTAGTAGACACTTGCATCGTCTTCCAAATAAATCTATATTTAATACATATCAAATGTGATAGAAAAAGAGGGATAATATGAGTAAAGGCTTATCTGGGAAAACGATTGCCATTTGTGGAACGAGAAAAACAGAAGAAATGCGTACACTTGTCGAAAAACAAGGAGGACAAGCCGTTATTCGCTCTCTTCAAGGAACCGTATTTTTAGCAAAAGAAGAATTAAAGCCAGGCATAGAGACCTTTGTGAAACAAGGGGCAGACTGGGTCATCTTAACAACAGGCATCGGTACAGATACATTAATTGAGAGTGCAGAAGAGCTGCAGCTTGGTAATGAATTTATGAACATTCTATCAAATGCCCATATTGCTTCAAGAGGGTACAAAACCTTTGCTGCGCTGAAAAAACGCGGGATTCACCCGGAGGTCTCTGATGAAGACGGTACGGTTCGTGACTTAATTTCAAAACTTGAAGACAAGGAGTTTCAAGGCAAACGTGTAATGGTTCAGCTTCATGGTGAAAATGCACCAGCTCTCATTCAGTTTTTACATGACAAGGGGGCAGATGTTTTGCCGCTTTTACCATATCAGCACACACCACCTGAACCAGAGGCTGCTGAAACGCTTCTGCAAGAAATGAAAGATGGACAAGTTCATGCTGTCTGTTTTACAACCGCTGTCCAGGTTCACGCCTTTTTCAAACTGGCCGCAGAATGGGGCAGAAAAGAAGAATTGCAAGCATTATTCGAGCAGGACGTTCTGGCAGTAGCTGTTGGAAAAGTCACTGCTGAAGCTTTAAAAGAAGAAGGAATAGACCGAATTCTTGCCCCTTCACTTGAGAGAATGGGTGCAATGATTATAGAATTATCACAATATATGAAAAAACAATCAGCACACTCATAAAAAAACGCCTTTCACCAGATCAGTGAAAGGCGTTTTTGTTAAATTGTCCGTTTTCGATTCGTCCGAATTTTTTTGAGTACAAAATAGAGAACAATCAGGACAATAGCAATGACCATAATAGGGGTTGTATAAGTATGAGCAACACTTTGAATATGATCCCATTTTGTCCCAAGCTGCATGCCAAGATAGATAAATAAAATAGACCAAGGGATGGCAGCTAATCCTGTCAAGAAAACAAATTTCAAAAAAGGCATCTTGGCAATACCTGCTGGAATCGAGATGGCATGGCGCACAACAGGGATAAAGCGCGCGGTAAACACTACACCGGTTCCATACCGGTCAAACCAGCGCTCTGCAGTCGCGATATGATGTTCATGGATGAATAAATACTTTCCATACTTTGTTAAAAAAGGTCTTCCGCCGTACAGACCGATCCAGTAAATAAAACACTGGGCGAGCGTACCACCGATGACGCCGGCAATAACAGCTCCAACAAAACCGATTGTGCCTGTTGACACCATATATCCGCCATAGGCAAGTACAATTTCACTCGGAATGATTTCAATCATCAGCCCTAGTGCTACCCCCACATAACCAAGGCTTGTCAGCCAGGTTAAAATTTCATTAAAAAAGGTTCCCATTCATTTCACTCTGCCTTTAAATACGAATTTTCTTCAAGCATCCTTATAAGAGCCTATGCTTGTTTTGCTTTTCTCATGAGTATGCTTTCTATATATGCCAGCATGGCTTGCGGCTCATAGAGTCACCACTGAACCTGGCTTTTTCACCAAATTTATGTTGGCAAGCTCTCATCTAGCAGATTTTATCATACCATATTTGCCGGCATCTAGACGATCTACTTGCTATATGAAGAATGGCCACCAGAAAAGAGAATAGGCTGCATCCGTTTTTTCAGCAGATCATGATATAATTTGATAGATGAAACGAACGGGTGGTGCACAAGCATGTATTTAACAATCGCAGAAACAGCTGAATACTTGGAAGTATCAGAAGCGTATATTGAAAAATTGATCCAGCAAAAAAAGATCCGTTACGTATTTGACGGGGAATCTTATCTTATTTATCAAGGGCAGTTTCAAACGCATTTAAAGCAGCTCGAACAATATAAAGAGCTCGTCCAAGAGATCTTAAATGAACCGATTCCGGAAGACCCCGATGTAAAGGATGAAGATTAGAATATCTTTTCAATTGAATCAACATGGTTCAATGGCCGCGGATGATAGAAAGATTAATCTCTATTTCACCTCATGCTTTCTCGAATGATAAAAGCAGAATGATCATTCATTTGCAGGAAAAGGAAGTGGAATTTTTGGGGACAACTACTTTATGTGAAGCCTGTCAAAAAAATGAATTGGACATTTTAGAAGCGTCTGATGAACCGAAACAGCCTTATGAATTATGCCGTCAATGCCACGAAAGACTACTTACCTATTCATTACGGCCTATTGAATGGTAAAACCTAGCTGTTCTCCATTCTTCTAAACAATTTTTACTGCACGATGATTTTTATGGAGAGGACGGACAGGCTTTCCAATTAGAGGAGGATGTTGTCATCACCAAAAGTGAAAAAGCACCAACATTACAAGCGGTTAGGCGTGATTTTGTGTCTTTATTAGACTTTTCAATCACTAGATGGTTTCTTGAGGATGATGTCATCGTTGCTTTGAAACAGCACGATCAGCAAAGAATCTTGGATGCTGTTCAAAGTAGGTTTGATCAAACACATCATGTCGAAGTGAAATCGCGCATGTTAGAAATTACGGCTGATGTGTTAGGTACCTCTGCTGCTGGGTGGGTGAGGGAACTTTTGGATCAAGCGGATGAAGAATTTCTTTATCCGCTTTCGTGGGCAGCCGCCAGCAGTTTGCCAAAAGATGAGGGATTACAACGTATTCTAGATAAAATGAAATCTGTCAGTGAAAAAGAATTGTGCTTTTATTTGCCTGCACCGTTTCCGTTCTAATAAAATATTGGATTGGATGGAGTCAAATTGCACCCATTTTCACGATCAGTGGGGAAGGCTGGCAGCCGTCAGCTACCCAACCTGGGAGAGAATGAAATCTTGGCTAAACAAAGGAAGACCTTTCAGCTTAATTGCACTAGATACAATGGCAACCTGTGCAAAAGGGAATAGACCTGCTCTAGTGGAACAATATTCACCTAAAATCCTTAAAACTGATAAAAATGAAGTAGAAAAGTTTTTAAATGAATATTATCAAAAAGATCATGTTCCACGAGTGAAAATGAAAGTGTGCAAAATCTTGGAGAACAAGCAAGACATATTTGAATAAGCCTTTTTATTGGCTGACTCCCGTTTGAACAATTTTCATGTGGCATTTAACTTGTACATCTGCATCAGGATAAATGTTCTTCCATTTTTCTGGTGTCACTGCTTTGTCTTTTGATCTATACCTAAGGCCCAGCCCAAGAGGATCTATGTTTTGCTTTTTAAAGGATTGAACAAGGTCTTGTCCTTGCTGAGCGACACGTTTTTCTACTTCTTTTTCAACATGGTCCAATATAGAAGGTTTATCAATTTTTTTGGACTTCATGAATTCTTTTAATTCGCCTTTCAGCTTGATATCAATCATGATATGAGGCTTCTTTGTTAGGTTTTTCGTTGGTTTGATTCGGTAAGACACATGAGATTTGATATTTTCAATGACGACATGGGTCTTTGCTTGATCTGCCAATTGAAACTCATAGATGCCATTTTTATGATTTTCAATCATCGCTTTAAATGTGAACGTGTCTTTTCCAGGTATATGACTGACCATTTTTTCATGATCAAACAGAGCGACTCCTGTGATCTTGATGCCACTGTTTGTTTTCTTGATGTAAGGGAGGTATGCATCGACCCCTTTTGCCAGCATCTGATTCATAAAAATATGCTGATTGGTGACAGGTTCATTGCCATTTCGCATATTTTGGGTGAGCAGATCAGAGAGATATACACCTATATTTAAGTTCGTTTGATTCATTTTTGTGTATAATAACTCTTCCACTTCTCCGCCTACAATGGCAAACACTTGGCGTGAACCAATGATAGGATCACGATAAATATAATTCATTAAATCAATCATGCCGACTTCTTTTGCTAACTTTTCACTGACTAAAATAACGAGCACCTGGCCCATGACGACTGGAAAAGGCGATTTTTCTGATACAAGAAATTGAATATTGCTAATGGTGTTTGACCTTGCACTTAATATTTGATAACTTCCTTGCTCTTGACTTTTAAAGACAGGGAAGACAAAGAAGCCCTTCATTTCTCCATCTTCCAATAAATCAAATCCTGCCGCCTGAGAGATATTTAATTCATCTAAAAGGCGGGGCTCTGCACAGCTGGTTAACAAAAGACTACACAACATGAGGCCCGTAAGTATATAACGTTTCATGCTCGTTTTTTCCCCCTCCTTTTTTTCAGCATCAGTCCAATGACCATACAGATAATCAATCCATAGATCAGAATGAATCCGCTAAATTCCACCCATTGATTAAAGGTTTCAAAAGAAGTTGCACTGGCAAAAAACGAAAACATGATCAGAATGAGGATGCTGAGCCCGATGAACGTGACGCGCTGGTTCGTATGAAGCATTTTTTTTGCCATTCGGCTCGCTGCCCATAATGGAATCGTGATATTAGGAATGATCAGAAGTAGCCAAAGAGACACTTCAATAAATTCAAAGCGCTGGATAAACGGAAGCTTCACAATGCTCGTTAACGTTAGCGTCGGCCATTTTGTTAATTTGAGCTGAGCACTTGAGTAATACGCTATAGAGACGAGAAAAGTGAGCAAGTTTAAGCATGTCGTAAATAATACCCCCATGTGAGCAAATTTTTGAGATGTCTGAGCTTGTTTAATAAAGGGATAATAGACAAGCAGGGTGCCAAAACCAAACATGGATAAGGATGCATCTTTGACTCCCACAAGCATTTGCGAAAATGTATGATCAAACATTGGGAACATGAAACGAAGGTGACTATACTTCATGGCATAAAAACAGATAAACGTCATCCAATACGTCAGTACAACACTAAAAAATGCCCATCCAGCAATGGTTCTAAAGCCACCAGTATGTATGTAATACACAAGCAGCAGCAGTACAGACGCAAACAAAAGACCAGGAATTTCTTTAAACAGCCATACATGGATCACATCCATGTAATGGATAAGGACGGTCAGCGACAAAGAAGCAAAATATAAGATATAAAGAATGTTGAATAATTGCCCAATCCATTTGCCAAATACATATTGCGTGATTTCACCAAATTCATCCGAAGGGGCCTTTTTAAACATCAAGTACATGAGAAAGATCATCACATTGACGCTCATGCCAGAAATCAAAATAGCGATCCATCCATCATTATTGATAGAACGAACAAGGTTTGTTTGAAAGTTTAAAATGCTGACACCGACTTGATTGGCATTGACGAGAAAAAACACAAAATAAGGAGATACTTGAAATTTCTCTTTGACAGAAGAAGAACTCATGCCTTCACTTCCTTATTCATAAAAATCATTTTTCCCCTTACGGCCTTGCTTTGGCTTAGAGCGATGGATGGTTTCATTTTGCGGTCGTAAATTTTCCGGCCTTTTGTTCAAAAAACGGAGCTGAGGACGAATCAGACTGCCCTTTAAATCAGCAAGGCGCATTGGAAAAATAGGCTCTAAATATGGGCGGCCAATTGAAGTTAATTTCATTAAATGGGTGAGCAGAAAAGATCCCATCACAGCAATGCCTAATGCGCCCCAAACCTGTGCTGCGAGTAAAAAAGGGAATCTCAGCAGCCGAATGGTACTACCCATTTTGTAAATAGGCGTGACAAATGAGGCGAGAGCAGACAGGGCAACAATAATGAGTAAAATATTGCTCGTTAAGCCTGCTGCTACAGCCGCCTGTCCAATGACAATCCCTCCAACAATCCCGAGCGTCTGCCCGACTTTAGCTGGGAGCCTTGACCCTGCTTCTCTTAGTAATTCAATCGAAGTCTCTAAAAATAGTGCCTCAATGATCGGAGGAAATGGAACAAGATAGCGCGAGGATACAATGGTTTCTAATAAATCCTTTGGGATCAGCTCATAATGAAAGGTTAAAACGGCGACATATAAAGGTGTCGCAAAAATGGAAAATATCACAGCAAATATGCGTAACAGCCTAAAACAAGAAGCCGCAATCCACGACATATTGTAGTCTTCCATAGTGGAAAAATACTCAAGTAAAATAGTTGGGGCAAGCAAGACATGAGGCGAGCCATCCACTAATATGGCAATTTTCCCTTCTGATAAACCTGAAGACACGCGGTCGGGTCTTTCTGTATTCAAAAACAACGGGAAAATCGTATTGGACACATCATAAAGCATTTGAGCGAGGTAATTCGCATCTAAAATCTGATCATAATCAACGTCCTCAATTCGCTGAAGAACCGTTTCGATGTTTTCTGGGTTAGCGATTTCTTCAATATATAACACGGCTACTTTTGTTTGAGAGAGCGTACCAACCGTCTTTTCCTCAACTTTCAGGTTAGGCGTCGGCAGCCGCCGCCTGACCAAATTTAAATTGGTATCTAAAACCTCCACAAATGCTTCCTGTGCACTGATAATGCCAAATTCAATCTCAGGCGGACCAACTTGTCTGCCTTTCTTTTCTTCAATCGGCAAAAGAAGCGTTTTGCCCCAATCTGTCTCTAGTCTAATGGCAATGCTGCCCCGGTGAAGGGCTTCTTCCACTTTTTGAAGATCGTTCGTGATGACAGCCTGCTCAATGGGAATTTGTTCTTTCAGCTCTTCAAGAGTAGGTGTCAGGTGCATTTGTTTGAGAGAGGGGAGAATTTGTTCATGTAGAAGATGTCCATTAATTAAAGATCGAAAAAAGGAAATCTTATACAGAAAATCTCCATTTCGAGACAGCTCATTTGTAAAATCAGCAGAACGTGACAATGCTTCAAATACTGAATTCGGGTCCTTTTGTTGTTTGTTTTTCTTCAGCATTTGGACCAGCTCCTTCGGCGATTTGGCTCTATTATCTAACCGATTGTCTAAAGATATGCATGAAAAAAGCGTTCAGCTTGATGGGCTGGACGCTTTTTTTCCATATTGAACGGCTTCTAATAATAAATCAGCTAGATGGACGGCACGCATGGTCGGCGAGTGCTCCGCGCGTTTGATGCCTGCTGCCATTTGCAGCTGACAGCCTGGATTAGATGTAACAATGGCAGCAGCCTTTGTTTCCCTTGCTTCTGTCATTTTATGATCTAAAATTTGCATCGACATCTTTGGCTGCAAGATGTTGTAAATGCCAGCTGAGCCGCAGCACCGGCCCGAATCCTTCATTTCTTTAAATGATACGCCTTGAATGGCCTTCATCAGCACCCTTGGCGCATGCTGTACACCCATTCCGTTCCGCAAATGACAGGAATCTTGATAGGTGATGACCTGCTCTGGCAAAGCAAGCGGCATGCGGCGGTGAAATTCCAGCTCCACTAAAATGTCTGATATATCGGTGATTTTCTTTGAGAAGATTTCACTTCGTTTTTGAAAATCCAGATCATCGTGAAGCAAATGATCGTAATCACTTAAAAAAGCACCACAACCGCCCGCATTCATGACTATGGCATCTGCATCTATCTTTTCAAATGTTTCAATATTCCGCTTTGCTAGCTGTTTCGCTTGCTCTTTTTCTCCGCTATGACCATGAAGCGCTCCGCAGCACGTCTGAATAGGAGGGACGATGACGTCACAGCCTGCCAACTGCAAAAGCTGGATGGTCGCTTCGTTTGTACTGGAAAAAACGGTATCCATTAAACAGCCAGTAAAAAAGGCGACACGTTTTCTAGCTGGGCCTGCGGCTTTATATTCCGACAAACGGCTTTTTTGTTGACGCGGCACCGTTGGAAGCGCCTGTTCCATCAGGCGTAAGTGCGGTGGAAGCACCTTCAGCATGCCAGTTTTACGGGCGGCTGTTTGCAGACCAGATGTTTGATAAAATCGAAGAAGTCCTGCCGCTTGCCGCATTCGGCTTTGTGAAGGAAAGAGTCCTTTGAATACTGCACGTCTCACAAGTTTGACAGGGATGGATTGTTTTTTGTGCTGCTGAATGATGTCTCTTGCATCCTCAAGTAACCGGCCATATTTGACGCCAGAAGGGCAGACCGGTTCACATGCACGGCAGCCAAGACAAAGATTCAATGAATGCTCGACATCTTCATCTGGCTCAATGACGCCGTCTCTTACCGCCTTCATTAAAGCAATTCGGCCGCGGGGAGAGTGTGTTTCTTGTTGACCAGATTCAATATAAGTTGGGCAGGAGGGAAGGCAGAAGCCGCAGCGCATGCAATTGAGCAGCTCTTTTTCGTCCATTTGCTGCTGAAATGATTGCTGAATCTCTGTTTGTTTAGAGGAACTCATGAGACCACCACCCGCTTTCTTGCGGCTTTACCAAACACTTTATCAGGGTTCATCATATTTTCTGGGTCTAGCGCTTGTTTGATCGCTTTCATTGCTGCAATGCCTTCTTTTTTGACCTTTAGTTCCAAGTAAGGGGCTTTCATAAGACCCACACCATGTTCACCCGTAATGGTGCCGCCAAGTGAGACGGCTTTTTCAAAAATGGCCTGAAAGGCTTCCTCCACCCGTTTCATTTCTTCTTCATTTCTTGCATCTGCTGCACAAGTAGGGTGCAAATTGCCATCACCTGCATGACCAAATGTACAGATTTTCACTTTGTACTCCTTCGCAATATCTTCGATTGCCCGTACCATGCTGGCAATTTCAGACCGGGGGACAGTTGCATCTTCTAAAATGGTCGTTGGGCTTAACCGGGCGAGGGCAGATAAAGCGGATCGTCTCGCTGTTAAAAGTGCATTTGCCTCTTCTTCAGAATGAGCGATATTCACTTCTTTTGCTCCGTGCTGCTGGCAGACTTTTGCGATGCTCTGCATATCACGGGAAACCGCCTCAGGATGGCCGTCCTGTTCGATCAACAGCACCGCTTGAACGTCCGTCGGCAGACCAATTTTTGCAAAGTCTTCAACGACTTCCAGGGTCGGCTGATCCATAAATTCTAATGTGGCGGGGATGATACGCTCTGCAATAATCGCCGACACTGAAGCGGCTGCTTCCTCTAGGCTTTCATATAAGCAAAGCATCGTTTGTTTTGTTTCTGGAAGCGGCAAAAGCTTCAGCGTAGCTTCAGTGACAATCCCGAGCGTTCCTTCTGAACCTACGAACAAACGGGTCATATCATACCCGGCCACGTCCTTTGCAAGTTTGCCGCCTGTTTTAATGATGTCACCGTTTGGCAGAACCACTTCAAGTCCAAGTACATAATCTCTTGTCACGCCATATTTTAAGCCCCGGAGACCACCTGAATTTTCATTAATATTTCCGCCTAATGTAGAGATTTTCATAGAGCTTGGATCAGGTGGATAGAAAAGCCCTTTTGCCTCTACTTGGCGAATGAGTTCCTGTGTGATCAAACCAGGCTGCACCGTTGCTGTCAGGTTTTCTTCGTCTATTTCTATTAATTGGTTCATTCTTGTAAATAGCAGCACAAGTCCGCCTTGTGTGGGACATGTACCTGCACAAAGGTTCGTTCCTGATCCTCTTGGCACGATCGGTATATGATATGAGGCGCAGAGCCGGACAATTTGCTGGATTTCCTCAGCCGTATGCGGGCTTACGATGACATCTGGCATCTGCTGAAAATTTGGTGTTGCATCATAAGAGTAAGCAAGCCGATCTGCTTTACTGTCCTGTACGTAAGGCGCACCAACAATCTTTTTCAATTGATTTAAAAATTCAGAATTTAACATGCGCATTCAACTCCTACTGATTAGACGTATCGTTTCTTTCAGTATAAAAAAAGAATCGTCTCATGCCTATGGACGATTCTACAAAATATCGGGCTGTTCGTTTCGTTTTTTTGGATCATGATCTAATAGCATGAAGGCTAAATAAAAGAGCATTGCATCTTGCATGCGCTTTGGATCAAGTGTCGTTAAATCTTGGATTCGTTTTAGCCTGTAATGCAGTGTATTGATATGGACATGCATCGCTTCTGCGGTATATTTCAATGAGCAATCTGATGTCATGAGTACCCGCAATGTTTTCACTAATTCAGGATAGGGGAGAAGAGGGGCGATCGTTCGATCAAGAAACACTTCCTTTGTTTCCTGACTGACTTCCTCCATAAAAAGTTCAAGCGTTAAATCTTCATCAAATACAATTGGCGTATCAGCATGTGCCATTTTTAATGCACGAAAGGCTTGTTGAAAGGATTGCTTCATCAAATGAGCAGCTGCTGGTTTTCCCGCCCCAATCAAAACCCCTGGCGTGCTCTGCGCCGTAAGGGAGGCATGGATGTGAAATAGGCGCTGCTGCAGTGTTTTACGATCATCTGCTGTTGTTTGCAGCATAAGCAAAAAGCGTGCATGCCCCCAGCGGACGATGATCTCCTGACTAGTGAGATGCAGCGTTTCCTTTAATTCTTTGTATTGATTTTGTTTCATAAACGATTCATCCTGACAATCGATCAGGACGACTGTGCGCTCCTTGTTGATATCAAGCTGAAGCCGCGTTGCTTTTTCATTGAGATCAATCGCTGTCTCTGGCAGGTGGAGCCAGTCGAATACAAACGCTTCGAGCTGACGTTCATCCGTTTCGTTTTCTTGAAAAAATTCATGTTCATGAATGAGCAGCTCGGTCATTTTTCTTAATATTTCGCCAAAAGGAGACACATGTACAGGATCTCCTGTCATTCCAATGACCCCGATGACCTCTTGCTTAAAATAAATAGGCAGATTGATGCCAGCTTTGACGCCTTTCATGTGCTGCTGGTCATCCTTTGTGAGAATTCGTTTCTGTCCTTCAAAAGATGTCAGATACGCTCCTTCATGAAATTGTCCAATGCGCGCTGGATCTGTTGCTGCAATGATGGTGCCGTTCGTTTGTGCGATGATGATTTCCTCAATCAGCACCTTTTTCACTTCGTCTACAATCTTTTCTGCCAGTGTCATTGTGAGCAAAATGTACCCCTCCGAGATGTTTCTTTTGACACTATCATACCATCATATGCTAGGACATATCTTTCTTTTCCTGAGTTATGCTAAAATAATAAACGCACATGAAGGAGAAGAAAGGAGACATAGCCATGTCACTGCAAAATCGCTTACAAGATTTACTGAAAGAAGGACAAGCGCTGACAGACTTCGAATATGATGAAGCGGCGAGCCGCAATTGGCCTTTAGAAGGGGCGAGAATAAAAGAAGAAGCACGCTTTGGCGATGTATATATAGAGCGTGTAGACAAGGAATCAGAGGACATGATTCAAACAGAAGACGCCTCATTTCTAAACACACCGCTTACATATGTGAAAAAACATCAAAAAGAATTTATTTATATCGAATCAAAGTGGTTTGATGTCGTGAAAGTAGATGGCTTGGCCATTGAATGGGACGAAGTGTTTCAAACGTATACCGTGTTATTCGGTTTCAAACGTCCTAAGAAAGACACGAATATTTTAAAGGACTTGCTATCGCCATTAAATGGTGCTCAGCTTCAATTTAATGGACAAGATGGCTTATTTGATGTGAATTTACAGCTTCTTGAGCTTGAGGACATCCACGAAGATATGGCTTTCATTGACGTTATCTCGGCTGTGTACCGATTTTTATTCCGTATGGTCATGCAGCTTGAAATCAATGAATCAAAAAACGGCTCAAATTCCTGAGCCGTTTTTTTTTGATCTATTCATTTGATGAAGGCGTGACAAACCGCACATCATGCTCTTTTCCATATTGAAGATAATGTTCATTTGGCTCCTGATTGGTCACGACGACATCAATTTCGTGCAAATCACAAAACGTGGTCAAGGCGTAATGATCGAATTTGCTATCATCCACTAATAAAAACGTTTTGGCACTTTTTTGAACGAGCGTCTTTTTAATATCGGTTTCAAGCGGGGACGAATTCGTGACGCCGTGATCAATGGATAAACCAGTTGATGCGATAAAGGCTTTATTCACATTGTAAGCATTTAAGCGCTCTACACTTTGATAGCCAACGAAAGAATTTGTTTTCCTTTCAAGCATCCCGCCAGTAGAAAAGATGGTGAGATTTTCATAAGGCATCGCTTGTGTAATGAAATCAACATTATTGGTGACAATGGTCACCTGTTTCTCAGTCAAATAGGGGAGCATCTCAAGCGTTGTCGTACCAGAATCAATAAAAATCATATCCCCGTTTTCCACAAAAGCGGCAGCCGTCTGACCGATCAATTGCTTTTTACTGAGCTGACGGATCTTTCGCTCCTGATACACCACTAACGTTGAGTGGTTCACAGCCACTCCGCCATACACTTTTTTGAGCACGCCAGACTCGACCAATGCCTGTACATCTCGGCGTATCGTGTTTTTTGAGACACCAAAATGCGCCACAAGCTCATCAAGTGAAGCAGATTCCCGGTCAAACACATACTCTTTAATTTGCTGAATCCGTTTTGTTTTTATCATGCTTCATATCTCCAATCAATCCGAATGTCCTTTTTCCATTATACCAATAAATTCTCTTACATGGATTAGGTCAATTGATTCTCTTTTCTCCTTTGATATAAAAGCGTATGATAGAAAAAAGAACGAAACCAGAAAGGACTTTCACTTCTATGAATCAATCAAACAACCCATTTTCAAAGCTTGCGAATTTTAGAGAAGTAGGGGGACTTCAAACAACAGAGGGGATGGTGATCAAAGAGGGAATGATTTATCGATCCGCTGACTTATCACGTTTGACGAAACAAGACATCGAGATATTCTCAACACTCGGAATTCAAACCGTTTGCGACCTCCGTACAACCTCAGAACGTAAATCACATCCACCAAAGATCAAGGAACACGACAAAATCGTCCATATTCCGATGCAGCCTGACAGTAAGATGCCGAGTAAATGGACCATGTTTCGTATGCTGGTAACAGAAGGGAAGTCTCTCTCATTTACACCGATCATGAAAGATTTATATAAAAGCATGCTCACTGAGCGTAAAGAAGAGATTCGGCAGCTGTTCACACTGCTTTCAGATCAAAGCCATTATCCGCTGATGCTTCACTGCACGAGCGGCAAAGACCGTACAGGTTTTTTATCTGCCCTGATTCAGTTAACAGCAGGTGTACCGCTGACTGTCGTTTTAAGTGAATACATGCGGTCCAATGAAGGCGTGCAAATGCTTGTCAGAAGGCAGGAACGATTTGTCCGATGGATGAGTTTATACCGGGTATCAAAAGAACAAATTCAGCCGCTTGTCGGTGTGCAGCAAGATTATCTTGAAGATGTGCTGCACGAAATGCTGGAGACATACGGGAGTGCAGAGCGATATTTAATTGAAGCCTGCAAAGTCCCTGAAGCTCAGCTCAATCAAATGAAAAACATTCTGCTTACACCATCTGCTGGCATTCCATCACAAAAAGCGGAATAAACTGAATATGAGGTGATGCAAAACATGCTGAAAAAGATCAGTATGACAGTTCTAACACTAATGTTAATGTTTGTATTCTTATTGATTCCTTCTAGCAGTCTAGCAGCTCGTCCAGTGCCAAAAGGGAAGCTTGAGAGCACTAGAGAGATGCGCGCGGTATGGATTGCATCGGTTTATAACTTAGATTGGCCCTCAAAGAAAGGGCTGCCCGTAGCAGAGCAGAAAAAAGAGTTCATTCGTTTGTTAGACGAGATCAAAGCGATGAATATGAATGCCGTCATTATGCAAATTAAACCAACAGCAGATGCTTTTTATCCTTCAGCATACGGGCCGTGGTCAGAGTATTTGACTGGAACGCAAGGGAAAGATCCTGGGTATGATCCGCTTGAGTTTATGATAGAAGAAGCTCATAAACGCAGCCTTGAATTTCATGCTTGGTTTAATCCTTACCGAATCACGATGAATCATACTGATCTCAGCCGTTTATCAGCTGATCACCCTGCAAGACAACATCCTGAATGGACCATTGCCTACGGTAATCAGCTTTATTACAACCCTGGCATCCCTGAGGTTCAGGACTTCATTGCCCTCGGCATAGAAGAGGTTGTGAAAAACTACGATATTGATGCAGTGCATATGGATGATTATTTTTACCCGAATAAAATAGCCGGTGTGCCGTTTCCAGATCAAGAAACGTATGAAACATATGGGAAAAAAGCTTTTACACATATAGAAGATTGGCGAAGAGATAATGTGAATCAGCTGGTGAAACAAATCAATGACACCATTAAGAAAGAAAAGCCGTATGTGAAATTTGGTATTAGCCCATTCGGGGTTTGGCGCAACATAAAAGATGACCCGACTGGTTCAAACACCACGGCAGGAATGACCAACTACGATGATTTGTATGCTGATACAAGAGAGTGGATTCAGCAGCACGATATTGATTATGTCACTCCGCAAATTTACTGGAGCATCGGTTTTCAAGCTGCCGCTTATGACGTGCTGACGAAATGGTGGTCAAATGAGGTGAAAGGGGAGCCGGTTCACCTGTATATTGGTCAGGCGGCCTATAAAATTAACCAAAACAGTGATCCTGCTTGGTCTGACCCGGAAGAATATTTTAGGCAGATTGAGCTGAACAGGCAGTCACAGCTCGTGCAGGGAAGCATGCATTTCAGCTTGAAGGATCTCAATCGCAACCCTTTGAATGTAAAGGATCGATTCATAGAAGAGTCATACCGCAAACCAGCTCTCATTCCAGAAATGCCTTGGCTTCATCAGAAAGCGCCTAAAAAACCAATCATTCAATCTGTGAAAAAGACAGCGGATGGTGCGGCTTTGCAAATCAAAAATGATCCACATTCTACCGTATCCTATTATGCAGTCTATCGATTGACAAATAAAGGAACATATGAATTGGTGCAAACAGTTAGAAAAGAAAAAGGCGCCATCACAACGATTAAAGACCTACCAATCAATCAAAAGACGATTGATACTTATAAGATTACGGCTCTTAATCGTCTTCATCACGAAAGCAAGCCTTCTACAAAAATAGTAAAATAACGAAAAAAGCATGAATGAGGATTTTCTTCGTTCATGCTTTTTTTCTATTATTCTTGTTTTAATTTTCTGAATTCAATCAAGCTTGGCATGAAGCAGCTGCTTGATTAATAAATATGATAGAAAAGAGACAAAGGGGGAAGCAAGATGGATTTTGAATTAACGAAAGAACAACAAATGATCCGCCAGATGGTCAAAGATTTTGCCAAAGAAGAAATTGCACCACACGCTCAAACGATTGATGAACAGGCCGTATTCCCAGCCAAAACGTTTCAAAAAATGGGGGAGCTCGGCTTTATGGGCATCCCCTTTCCAGAGAAATACGGAGGCTCAGGAGGAGATACGATATCGTATGCACTCGCTGTAGAAGAAATCGGAAAACAGTGTGCCAGTACAGGTCTTAGCTATGCCGCAGCCGTATCCTTAGGCGCAAGCCCGCTTTATTACTTCGGTACAGAGGACCAAAAGATGGACCACCTTGTCCCGCTGGCTTCTGGGACAGCACTTGGTTCCTTCGGTTTAACAGAACCAAACGCAGGATCAGATGCAAAAGGGACGAAAACAAAAGCAGTCAAAGACGGACAAGAATATGTCATCAACGGGGAGAAGTGCTGGATCACAAACGCCAATTTTGCCAGAACCATTATTGTCACCGCTGTCACGGATCATGATGAACACGGCCGCCCGATCATCTCCGCCTTCATTGTGGAGAAAGGGCAAAAAGGGCTGTCCATTACAAATCCATATGACAAAATGGGCGTGCGTGGGTCAGATACAGCAGAAATCATTTTAGACGGTGTACGTGTACCAGCCCAGAATATTTTAGGAGACCCAGCGAAAGGTTTTAAGCAATTTTTATATACATTAGACGGAGGACGTATTTCAATTGCTGCGTTATCAGTTGGCATTGCACAAGCTGCACTCGATGCTTCGCTCTCGCATGCAAAGGAAAGAAAGCAATTTGGGCAAACCCTTTCTTCCTTCCAAGCCATTCAGTTTAAGCTGGCAGATATGGCGATGCAAATAGAACTCGCGAGACAAATGGTTTGGAAAGCCGCTTGGCTGAAAGATCACGGCAAGCCGTTTACAAAAGAAGCTGCTTATGCCAAACTTTTCGCTTCTGAAATGGCGACAAAAGCAAGTCTTGATGCTGTCCAAATTCATGGAGGAACAGGCTATATGAAAGAATGTGGTGTAGAACGGCTAGTGAGAGATGCAAAGCTCATGGAAATTGGAGAAGGGACCTCTGAAATTCAGCGTCTAGTCATCGCAAGACAACTGTTAGCGTAATCCGATAATGAAAACGCTTACTATCAATGGAGGAGGAAAGCCATCATGTCGATTCATCCAGAGACAATCGGCTCCCTTTTAAAAGAGAAAAGGGAGCAGCATCCAGCACATGAAGCCATTGTGTATCCAGAACGTTCATTACGTTATTCATATGAAGCGTTTTATCGAGAAGTCAAGGAAACAGGAAAAGGTCTTATGGCATTAGGGGTTCAAAAAGGGGATCATATCGCCATCATGGCGCCTAATGTACCTGAATGGCTCATGCTGCAATTCGCCTGCGCGTCGATTGGAGCCGTTCTTGTCACTGTAAATACGAATTTTCAAGCACAGGAACTCGCCTATTTACTCAAGCATTCTGATAGCAGCATGCTGTTTATCGTAGACGGCTTTAAAGAGACATCCTATGTCAAAATGCTGGAAGAACTCATACCAGAGCTTCAAAACGCTCATCAAGGCGAGATCACCTCCTCATCTTTTCCTTATTTAAAAAGTGTCGTCTATATTGGCGAGCACACGCCAAAAGGCATGCGCAGCTGGAACAGTATTCAAGCTGCTGCTAAAAGAACTGAGGATCACGAGTGGGAGAAACGAATGGATGAGCTTGCGCCAGATGACGTCATTAATATGCAATATACTTCAGGCACAACCGGCTATCCAAAAGGAGTCATGCTCAGCCATACAAACATCGTCTGCAATGCCAGCCAAATCGCAGATTGTATGAAGCTTACCCAAAAGGATCGAATGTGTATCCCCGTTCCTTTCTTTCATTGCTTTGGATCCGTTCTTGGCGTGCTTGCTTGCCTCACAAAAGGAGGAACGATTATTCCGGTTGAATCCTTCCACCCAGAGCGAGTCCTTCAAACCGTGGAAAAAGAGAAGTGCACCGTCCTTCACGGCGTCCCGACAATGTTCATTGCAGAGCTCGACCATCCGAATTTTCACCAATACGATCTGTCCACATTACGAACGGGCATTATGGCAGGATCTCTTTGCCCATCCCATGTGATGAAAGCCGTCATTGAACAAATGGGACTGAAGGAGCTCACGATTGCCTACGGACAGACTGAAAGCTCTCCTGTCATTACCCAAACAAGAACGGATGATTCATTTGAAAGACGGGTTCAAACGGTCGGCCGGGCGCTTCCTCACATCGAAGTGAAAATCACCGTTCCAGGCACGCCGGAGGAAGTACCAAGAGGAGAACAAGGCGAGCTGTGTACAAGAGGCTATCATGTGATGAAAGGCTACTATAAAAATGAAGAAGCCACAAATGAAGTGATTGATCAGGACGGCTGGCTTCATACGGGAGATTTAGCAGAGATGGATGAGGACGGCTATGTGAAAATCACAGGACGGCTGAAAGATATGATCATTAGAGGCGGGGAGAATGTATACCCAAAAGAGATTGAGGATGTTCTTTATACTCATCCGGACATTCTTGATGCACAGGTTGTTGGTATACCTGACGAGACGTATGGAGAGGAAGCCGCCGCATTCATTCGGCTCAAGCAAGGTAGAGCGGTGACGATTGAGACACTCACCAGCTATTGTCAGTCGCAAATGGCGCGCTACAAAATTCCTAAATATTTTTTCATCACTGACGAGTATCCGATGACCGCATCAGGGAAGATTCAAAAATTTCGTCTGAAAAAACAGGCGCTTGATCTAATAAAGGAGTGAAGGCAGCGATGTTTCAAAAAGTACTGATTGCCAATCGAGGCGAAATTGCCAGGCGAATTATTCGAACATGTAAAAGGCTCGGGATCCACACCGTTGCCGTTTATTCAGAAGCAGATCAGCATGCCCTTCATGTGCAAGAAGCAGACAGAGCCTATCTGATTGGAGGCGCGAAAGTATCTGAAAGTTATTTAAACATGGAAACCATCATTAGGGTTGCCAAGCAGACAAATACAGATGCTATTCACCCAGGATATGGCCTCTTATCAGAAAATGCGGCCTTTGCAGAACGCTGCCGCAGCGAAGGTATTGCCTTTATTGGACCATCTGCACAAGTCATTCAGCGAATGGGGAATAAAATTGAAGCAAGAAAAACGATGGCTCAAGCAGGTATCCCCATTGTACCAGGCGTTTCAGCTCCGCTGCATGATGCAGAAGAAGGAGTGAGTCAAGCGCAGTCACTCGGTTATCCGATCATGCTCAAGGCATCAAGCGGGGGCGGCGGAATTGGTATGCAGCTCGTGCAAAATGACGATGAGCTGTACAGGGCTTTTGAAGGGAATCAAAAAAGAGCACAAAGCTTTTTCAACGATGGGACGCTGTATATGGAAAAGGTCATTGAAAACGCGCGGCACATTGAAATTCAAGTTCTCTTTGATTCCTTCGGCCATGGGGTTCACTTATTTGAGCGCGACTGTTCACTCCAAAGAAGACATCAAAAAATCATTGAAGAAGCACCAGCCGCCTGTCTCGATGAACCGGTGAGACGTCAGATGGGGGAGATGGCCGTCAAAGCAGCCAAAGCGATTGGGTATGAAAATGCAGGAACGATTGAATGTTTAGTCGATCAGCATCAACAATTTTATTTCCTAGAAATGAACACAAGATTACAAGTAGAGCACCCTGTCACAGAAGAAATTACAGGTATTGACCTTGTTGAGGAGCAGCTGAAAATCGCTGCATGTGAGCCGCTTTCCTTTAATCAGGAGGATATTCATCAAATCGGGCATGCCATCGAGGTTAGAATTTATGCGGAAGATCCCGTCACCTTTTATCCTTCACCAGGAACGATCACTCGGCTTTCTACGCCTGAAGCTCCGTATATCCGTCATGAGTCAAGTGTGACAAAGGAAAGCATTATAACCCCTTTTTACGATCCAATGATTGCGAAAATGATCGTTTACGGTGATACACGAAAACTTGCAATAGAACGATTAAAAGGGGCATTACAAGCATATGAAATAGAAGGGATCAAAACCAACTTACCACTTTTAAGGGAAATGGCCGGATCTTCTGCCTTCTTACAAGGCAGCATCACTACCGATTTTCTCATGAAAAAAAGGGAGGGAAACCGTTCATGAAAACTGTCACGATTCAAATGGCCGGAAACTTGTGGAAGCTTCTTGTGAAACAAGGCGATGAAGTGCAAAAAGGACAGGAGGTTGCCATCTTAGAATCAATGAAAATGGAAATTCCGATCGTTGCTGAAGAGGCCGGGATCATCCGCAAAGTGCATAAGGCAGAGGGAGAGTTTGTGGATGAAGGAGAGGTTCTTTTAGAACTGACAGAATAGGAGGGAGCCAGATGGCGTTACCAAAGAGTGTCCTTATCAGGGAGGTCGGCCCGCGGGACGGACTGCAAAATGAATCAGTCTGGCTGGACACAAGCGAGAAGCGAACGTGGATAGATCTGCTCGCAGCAGCCCAGCTCCCTTATATTGAAGTCACATCATTTGTTCATCCTAAATGGGTTCCAGCTTTAAAAGATGCCAAAGAACTCACCCAATCCTTAAACCAAAAAGACGACATCACCTATGCAGCACTCATTCCCAATGAAAAAGGCTTAGCTCATTTTTTTGAAGCTAATCTTGACACAGGCGCTATGTTTATCTCTTCGAGTGAAACACATAACAAGAAAAATATGAATCAATCCATCCACGAAACACTTCCTGTCATCAAACAAATGACAGCTGATTTAAAAGCAGCAGGAAAAAGGACACGCGCGTATATTTCCACCGTGTTTGGCTGCCCGTATGAAAAACAAGTACCAATGGATCAAGTCCTGCGATTAACGGATATTTTGCTTTCTTATGGCATTGATGAAATATCGCTCGGTGACACCATCGGTGAAGCCCATCCGCTACAAGTAGAAAGGCGCTTAGACATTTTACTTGAACGTTTTCCTGCTGATAAAATCGCTCTTCATTTTCATGATACGAAGGGGATGGCTCTTGCCAATATTTATACGGCATTAAAAGCCGGAATCACGATATTTGACTCCTCCAGCGGAGGGCTTGGCGGATGTCCCTATGCACCTGGCTCCAGCGGAAACGTGGCGACAGAAGATGTGGTGCATATGCTTCAAAAACTAGGAATTGAGACAAATATTCACCTTCCTGCATTAATTCAAGCGGCAGAATGGATTGAAGCAAAAGTAGACCGAACCCTGCCTAGTCACTGTTTACGCGCTTTTCACTCTTAGACTACTTCATAAAGGATGAATAACATGACATCATTGGTCCATTTTTCAATACAAGATGAACAGATCGGCATTATGACCTTAAACAGGCCAGAACAAGCGAATTCCCTATCCTCTACAATGCTCGAGGAGATCAATCAAATCATTCAAGAAATCAAACACGATGAAAGCATCCGCTGTCTGCTCATTACAGGAGCCGGTTCAAAAGTCTTTTGCGCTGGTGCAGATTTAAAAGAACGACGATTGATGACAGAAGCAGAAGCAAAAGGCGCTGTTCTTGCAATTCAGCAAACCTTTATCGAGATTGAATCCATTCCTGTACCTGTCATTGCAGTGATGAACGGACACGCACTTGGTGGAGGACTTGAGCTCGCGCTCGCTTGTGATCTCCGCATTGCACGAGCCGGAGCAAGACTCGGCCTGCCGGAAACAGGACTAGCTATCATACCAGGAGCCGGAGGGACGCAGCGGCTTCCGCGCCTCATTGGACTCGGTAAAGCAAAAGAACTTATTTTCACAGGCGCATCATTACAAGCAGAAGAAGCCATTCAAATCGGGCTGATTGAGCATATTTCTGTAGCAGATTCTCTTATGAACGATGCTATCTCTCTTGCAAAACAAATCATCAAAAATGGTCCGCTTGCCTTAAAAGAAGCGAAGCAAGCGATTCATTCAAGCCTTGATCACGATTTGCATACAGGTCTAACGAAGGAATACGAAGCCTATCTACGACTCATTGATACAGAAGATCGAACGGAAGGTCTTCAAGCCTTCCAAGAAAAACGCACGCCTCAATACAGAGGCAGGTAGCAAGAAAGGGGAATGGGTATGATTGAAGATTATGAACTCAAAAAACAGCAGATTCTGAAAGGCGGGGCCGAGCGATACCATCAAAAAAACAAAGAAAAAGGAAAATTGTTCGTCCGTGACCGCCTTCAGTTGTTATTGGATGAGGATTCTTTCATTGAGGATGCCATGTTTGCCGAGTGTCAAGATGCACATTTACCAGCAGATGGTGTAGTCACAGGGACGGGGCGGATGAATGGGCAGACGGTTTGCGTCATGGCAAATGATTCTACCGTCAAAGCAGGATCATGGGGCGTCAAAACGGTAGAAAAAATCATTAGAATCCAAGAAACAGCCGAAAAACTCAACTGTCCGATGCTGTATTTAGTCGACTCTGCGGGTGCTAGAATCACCGATCAAATCGCCATGTTTCCAGGCAGAAGAGGGGCAGGCCGCATTTTTTATAACCAGGTAAAGCTGTCTGGACGTATTCCGCAAATTTGTTTACTATTTGGTCCTTCTGCAGCCGGAGGTGCTTACATTCCTGCTTTTTGTGACATCGTCGTCATGGTCGAAGGGAATGCCTCAATGTATTTAGGCTCACCGCGAATGGCCGAAATGGTGATTGGAGAGAAAGTATCACTTGAAGAAATGGGCGGGGCGAAAATGCATTGCAGCATTTCTGGGTGCGGCGATATTTTAGCAAAAACAGAAGAAGAAGCCATTCAAATCGCTCGCACCTATTTAACTTACATGCCTGCCAATTATACAGAAAAACCAAAACGGGCAGCCGCAATCTCACCTAAACCATCAGAGATTACCATTCAAGACCTCATCCCTAAAGGGCAGAATACCCCTTTTGATATGTATCAGCTTATTGATTTACTCATTGATGAAGGATCATTTTTTGAAATCAAAAAGCTATTTGCCGCAGAGCTGATCACAGGATTTGGCCGTATGAATGGTCAGCCTGTCGGTCTTATCGCCAACCAGCCGAGGGTAAAAGGTGGGGTATTATTCCATGACTCGGCCGACAAAGCCGCCAAGTTTATTCAGCTATGTGACGCCTTTCATATTCCACTCGTTTTTCTTGCGGATATACCGGGGTTTATGATCGGAACAAAAGTGGAACAAGCAGGTATTATTAGGCATGGGGCGAAAATGATCTCCGCCATGTCAGAGGCAACCGTTCCGAAAATATCCGTCATTGTTCGTAAAGCATATGGTGCAGGTTTATATGCGATGGCAGGACCAGCCTTTGAACCGGACTGCTGTCTCGCACTTCCATCAGCACAAATTGCTGTCATGGGGCCAGAAGCCGCTGTAAATGCTGTCTATGCGAATAAAATTGCCGAACTGCCTGCCGAAGAGAGAGCGGCATTTATACAAGAGAAACGAAAGGAATACCAGGAAGATATGAATATATATGAGCTTGCCTCAGAAATGATTGTCGATGGTGTCATCCCATTTGACCATTTGCGAGATGAGCTTTGTCATAGATTACAAGCCTATACCTCAAAAGAGATGACATTTACAAGACGAAAACACCCGGTTTATCCGGTCTAAAGGGGGCGGCCTCATGATGAACCTAAAACCAGCGTGGATCCCCGAGGAGCAGATGATCAAACAAACACGTCTTTACAAATGGATGCATTCACTTGGTTTTTCTACTTACGATGCGTTCTATCAAGCTAGTATCGACCATACCGATTGGTTTTGGAGAGAAGCTGAAAAGGCGGTCGGCACCGTGTGGAAGGAGCCGTATGAAGCCGTTTTAGGCCAAGATTCATTCATGTGGCCCAATTGGTTTAAAGGCGGCCGGCTCAACGTGGTCGAAACGGCTGTTGACAAATGGGCAGAAGATGAAGAAACCCAGCATCAAACAGCCGTGATTTGGAGAAATGAAGCGGGAGAAGAAAGAAGATGGACGTTTCTCGAACTTCAGGAAAAGGTCAATCGTCTCGCTGCTGGTTTTTTGAAAAAGGGAATTCAAAAAGGGGATGTGGCGGTCATTTATATGCCGATGCTTCCGGAAACGGCTGCCGTCATGCTTGCCTTTGCAAAGATTGGTGTCATCTTTAGCCCAGTTTTTTCTGGCTATGGAAGCGAGCCTCTTGCCGTACGTATTCGTGCATCGGGGGCAAGCATTGTCGTCACAGGGTCGAGCGTGACGCGCCGGGGAAAAACGATCAACATGCGGGAATGTGCGGCAGAAGCAATCGACAAAACCAAGACCGTCAAAACAGTCATTGTACACGCTTCCTCTCATACGGGATATAAAGAGGATATGAAGCTAAACGATTTGTTAAAAGAAGAACCACTAAGTGAAACGACTTATCTTTCAAATGAAGATCCTCTTATGATCTTATACACGTCTGGAACAACCGGTACACCAAAAGGGGCTGTTCATACCCACGCAGGCTTTCCTGTAAAAGCGGCTTTTGATGCTGGTCTTTGTATGGATGTTGCAAAAGGAGACCGCTTGTTTTGGCTCACAGACATGGGATGGATGATGGGGCCATTTCTCGTCTTTGGCGGTTTGATCAATGGAGCTGCAATTGTTTTATATGACGGCGCTCCCGATTATCCAGATGAACAGCACCTTTGGTCATTCATCCACGAGCAAAAAGTCACCCATTTTGGACTTTCACCTACTTTTGTACGTTCTGCGATGCAGCAAAACCTTGCAGACATTGAGCTACCGCATGTCAAAGCCATCATTTCTACAGGTGAACCGTGGAATGAAGCACCATGGCAATGGCTTTTTGACACAATTGGTCAAAAGCACATTCCGATCTTAAATTACTCAGGGGGAACAGAGGTTTCTGGCGGTATTGTAGGAAGTACGCTGCTTCGTCCAATCAAACCGATCCTTTTTAATGCGGCAATCTTAGGAATGGCGGCAGATGTGTTTAATGAGGCAGGACAGAGCATGATGAATGAGGTAGGGGAGCTTGTTGTGAAAAAGCCATGGGTCGGTATGACATGTGGATTTTGGAAAGATCCGGAGCGATATGAAGACACATATTTCAAACGATTTGATGGGGTGTGGACACACGGTGATTGGGTGATGCAATCAGAGGATGGCGCATTCCATATCACGGGCAGATCGGATGATGTCATTAATACAGCAGGAAAACGCGTCGGTCCAGCTGAAATTGAATCCATTCTTGTCGGGCATCCAGCCGTACATGAGGCTGCTGTGATTGGAGTCAAGGATGAGGTGAAGGGAGAAGCACTTGTTTGTTTCGTTGTAGCCAGTTTACAGTCTTTCGAAGAAGCAGCACTCATTTCAGAGCTTAAAACTCATGTTGGTTCATATGCGGGGAAAGCGCTCACTCCAAAGGAAATTCATCTCATTTCAGCTTTACCGAAAACAAGAAACGGAAAAATCGTCCGGCGTTTATTAAAAGGCGCGTATGAACAGCAGCCTTCACCCGATCTATCTTCTTTAGATAATCCGAATGTCTACAAATGCATTTGCGAATACTTGAAAAGGAAACAAAGTATATAAAAAAAGACAGGAGAGATCCCTGTCTTTTTTATTGCACATGAAAATTCGTGCCATCTGTTGTTGCTTTTACAATTCCTGCCCGAATCACAAAATCACCGAAATGTTCATCCTCTTCACGTTCTTTGGCATAGCGGGGGAGAAGAGAGCCAAGCTCGTCTAAAATGTCTTCTTCTCCAACATTTTCTCGGTACAGTTTACTTAATCTGCTGCCATCGAAAGCAGCGCCAAGATACATGTTGTATTTGCCAGGTGATTTCCCGATAAAGCCAATTTCACCTAGTGCATGACGGGCGCATCCATTTGGACATCCAGTCATACGAATCGTGATTTCTTTATCACTTAAGCCGTTTTCTTCGACAATCTCTTCAATTTTGTCAATCAAGCGCGGGAGGTAGCGTTCTGCTTCTGCCATCGCTAAACCACATGTTGGAAGAGAAACACAGGCCATTGAACTGCGGCGCAGTGCCGAGTGCTGCTGGCCAGCTGATAAACCGAACTCCTGAATGAGCTGCTCGATTTGTTTCTTTTTATGCGTTGTGACATTTCCAATCATTAAATTTTGATTCGCTGTTAAGCGGAAGTCACCTGTATGAATCTTTGCGATTTCACGGATGCCTGTCATCAGCGGGTAGTCATCGTAATCCGTGATGCGGCCGCCTTCTACAAACATCGTATAATGCCATCTGCCATTGATGCCTTTTACCCAGCCATAGCGGTCACCGTTATGATCAAAGTGGTAATCTCTTGCGTCTAAAAGGGTAAACCCTAGGCGGCGTTCAAGCTCTTCTTTTACATTCTCAAGACCGAGACGGTCCACTGTATATTTAAAGCGGGCATTTTTTCTCACCGAACGGTTTCCGTAGTCACGTTGAATAGTGATCACTTGTTTGGCAATCTCTACAACTTGTTCCGGTGTACAAAAGCCAATCACTTTTGCAAGCTGAGGATAGGTCGCTGTATCACCATGCGTCATGCCCATTCCGCCGCCAATCGCGACATTAAAGCCGACTAATTGATCATTTTCAATAATCGCAATGAAGCCTAAATCCTGCGAAAAGACATCTATATCGTTAGCAGGAGGGACCGCCACACCAATCTTGAATTTTCTTGGCAGATAAAGCGGACCATACATCGGCTCAACCTCTGTATCAGGCGTAGCCGCTACTTTTTCCTCATCAAGCCAAATTTCATGATATGCTCTTGTTTGCGGAAGCAGGTCATCACTTAATTTTTTGGCGAGCTCGTATACGTCATGGTGTACTTCTGATTGATAGGGATTTGACGTACACATGACATTACGGTTCACATCGCCGCAAGCAGCGATTGTATCAAGCATAGTAGAGTGGATGTCTTGAATGGTCTTTTTCATGTTCCATTTTAAAATACCGTGAAGCTGAAAGGTTTCACGAGTTGTCAGCTTTAACGTACCGTTTCCATATTTATGAGCAAGCTCATCCATGACAAGCCACTGCTTGGATGTAGCAATTCCGCCAGGCAGGCGGACGCGCAGCATAAATTGATAGGCAGGCTCAAGCTTTTGTTTTTGCCGTTCATTTCTCAGGTCACGATCATCCTGTAAATAACTGCCATGATGCTTCATCAGGCGGTTGTCATCATCAGGAATACCCGCTGAAATCGGATCAAGCATCACTTCTTTTAATGTACCCCGTAAATAATCACTTTTTTCTTTGATTTCCTCTACGTCGCTCGGAGGTCCATCCGGCGCTGTTAATGCTGTCTTCACCATGTAAGTAAAAGCTCCTTTCTCTCAAGCATTCAATCAATATACGTCACGCTGATAGCGTTTTTGCTGCTGCAAGTTGGCTAGATAGCTTTCTGCTTTCTCTTTGCTCATCGCACCTTCTTCTTGGATGATTGATAGAAGGGTATCATGAACATCATGCGCCATATGTTTTTCATCTCCGCAGACATATACATAGGCACCTTGTTCCAGCCATTCGAATAATTCTTTACTTTGTTTCTTCATTTGGTGCTGGACATATACTTTTTCCTCTGAATCTCTTGAAAAAGCCACATCCATTTTCGTTAACACACCATCTTTTAACCACTTTTGCCATTCGGTTTGATATAAGAAATCCGTCACAAAGTGCTGATCACCGAAGAACAACCATGACTTTCCATCTGCACCAACTTCCTCACGCTCCTGCATAAATGAACGGAAAGGGGCGATACCTGTGCCTGGTCCCACCATAATGATCGGTGCATCATGGTTTTCAGGAAGCTTAAAGTTTTGATTGTGCTGGATATAAACAGGTAGCTTATCACCTGGCTCTAAGCGCTCCGCACATAAGATTGAGCAGACACCTTGACGTTCTCTTCCGTGAGCATCATATCTCACAGCACCGATCGTCAAATGAACTTCTTCTTCATTTGCTTTAAGGCTGCTTGCAATGGAATAAAGGCGTGCAGGAATTTTTCTTAAAATCGCAGCGAAGTCTGCCGCTGTTCCTTCAAAAGGACCGAAATCACGAGCAGCATCTACTAAATCTCTTCCTGCTATATACGCTTTTAATTTTTCTTCGCTTCCTTCTTCTAAAAGGGCCTGCAAGGCTTCGCTTTTTGTAAAGGACGCCATCTTTTGAAGAAGAGGTTTTGTTAATACGGTAATCTCAAAATGAGAGGTGAGTGCTTCTTTTAAAGGAAGCGTGCCGCCGTTTTTATGAACGGTGACGGTTTCCTCTGCATTCCATCCGCATGTTGTGATCAGTTCATCAACAAGCGCAGGATCATTTGTTGGATAAATACCAAGGCTGTCACCTGGCTCATAAACAAGTCCTGATCCTTCAAGAGAAAGCTCCAAATGACGGGTTTCTTTGTTAGAGCCGCGGCCATTTAGGTTGAGATTTTCAAGCACTTCAGCATAAAAAGGATTTGTTCTTGAGTATTCAGATGCAGCGGTTTGAGTGTTTACTCCTGCTGATTCCTGCTGGGTTGCTGCGGCTCCGCCTTCACTAAGTGAAGATGCCACCCCTTGAAGCCATTCAGAAAACGGCTCATCATAATCAAGGTCACAGTCCACTCGATCGAAAAGACGCGTTCCGCCAAGCTCTTTTAAACGCTCATCAAATTCTTTACCTGTTTGACAGAAGAATTCGTAAGAGCTGTCACCAAGTGAAAGGACAGAAAAGCTTAAATGATCAAGCTTTGGTGCACGTCTGCCGTGAACATATTCATGGAAAGAAAGGGCATTATCAGGCGGATCTCCCTCACCATGTGTGCTGACAATGATCAGTAAATTGTTTATTTTTTTCAGACTATTTGGTTTAAAATCTGACATAGAAGAGAGCGTCACTTGAAAACCTTTCTCTTCAAGATGCTGCGCTGTCTTTTTTGCTAACCCTTCAGAATTGCCTGTTTGCGAGCCATAAAGCACGGTCACATCTTTGCTGACAGGCTGCGCTGGTGCTTCAGCAGAAAGAGAAGGGGTTTGGGCAGTATTTTCTAATCCGGTTAAAGCTGCCTGTGCTGATAAATAACCGGTAAGCCAAATTTTTTGCTGATCTGTTAAAGTCGGAAGCAGCTGATTAAGCAGCTCTGCCTGCTGCTGACTAAACGGACTGTTCAATACATGAAGTTGCAACGATATCCACCTCACAAGGAATATAAACATAGATTAATTCGATAGGAATTATATATATAGGTTCAATTTGAACTTTACCGAAAGTTTGCCATTAAGTAAAATATATAATATTGATTGTCATGATTAAGATTTCTAATACCTTTGCAAGGTGAAATTAGTTTATTCTGTCAAGGAGGAAATATGAGTATTATTAGAGATTTGGAAGATCCAAAAGTTAAGTTTAAATTAGCAAAGAAGGTGTCTATCTATAGAAAGGAATTAGAAAAATTAAATCTGAATCAAGTTGCAGATCTTCGAATTTATGCGAAAGATAAATATGAGAGAGCTGCCAATTTTTCCACAAAAGCTTCAATTATAACAATAACAATTGTGCCAGCATTTTTATTTTTGAACTCCTACTTTAATTCATATTTTAACTATGGATTAGATTTTATTACTAAAAAGCACAAAACTAACGATTCGAAATTGCAAAATGCTTTCGATGAAATTTCAATAAATATAATGGATACTTATCTGAATATCGCTTTAAGTATATTGTTATGTGTTTTTATTGTTCTTCTCAGTAGAAGATTTGATGTTTCCAAAACAAATAAACTTTTTAATTTAATTGATGAAATATATGACATGAAATTAAAACGAGAGGAACAATTTCAAAAGGATTATAAACAAATGCAAAAGAGAAGAGCTATGAATTGGAAGGTAATTTCTTGTGTTCATTATTCTGACCGTTTCGAGATTTTAATGAAATCTCCAAATCGAAAAGAAGCTGAATTTTTTATGTTCTATGAATTAGATCATATTAAAGAGGTTGAAGTAATTTTTGGGATCAGTGGAAAAGTGAATTCACGATCATTATTATAGTCACCACTTTAAACCCCAATGACTTTTTTATGTTCTGATTTAACGAAAGTAGATTCTAAAAAGCTGTCACAGGGTCAAACGATTGAGGTTTGGTTTGATGAATTACAAGAATCGGCTCCTCCTAAAGCAACGGTCAAAAAATATCACATCATGATGGATAAGTAGGGGAGCAGGGGCAGATTCTTTCTATCATGAAAAAGGAGAAAAACCCTAAGGTTTTTCTCCTTTCTCAAATTATGCTGTTGGAAGTCCCATCACAGCTTTCACTTCTAAATATTCCTCGATTCCGAAGTCGCCCCATTCTCTTCCGATACCAGATTGCTTAAAGCCGCCAAACGGGGCAAAGTAATCTGTTTCGGCATTGTTAATGGTAATTTGACCGGCACGAATATGTTCAGCTACATATTTTAATGTTTTTTCATCTTTTCCAACTACATAGCCAGCAAGACCGTAAACTGTATCATTGGCAATCTCAAGGGCATGATCCAGGTCTTGATATGTGATCACACTCATGACGGGTCCGAATATTTCCTCTTGCGCAATGGTCATATCATTTTTCACATTTGTGAAAATAGTATGCTTGGCAAAATATCCTTTGTCTAGTCCGTCCGGCTTCCCAGTTCCCCCAGCAAGCAGATTGGCACCTTCTTCAATTCCTTTTTCAATATAAGACTGCACGGTATCCCATTGCTTTTTGGAGACAAGCGGGCCAGTGGCGTGATCTTCTCGCGGATCACCAACTGTAAACTTCGGCAGGGCATTCAGCAGCGCTTTTTCAAATGCGTCTTTCATTGATTCAGGAATCAGCACACGTGTAGCTGCGGAACATACTTGACCTGTATTCATCGCAATATGATGAACGGCTGTTTCGGCTGCCTCATCCACATCTGCATCATCTAAGACGATAAGAGGGGATTTCCCGCCGAGCTCAAGAGCCACTTTCTTAATATTGTCTGCAGCGTTCTCCATTATTTTAGAGCCGACAGCACCTGATCCAGTAAATGAAACAAAGTCAATATCAGGGTGTGAGCTAATGCCGTCACCAATGACGTCACCAGTTCCGTTAACTAGGTTGAAGACTCCTTTTGGTACGCCTGCTTCATTAATGATGTCTGCAAGAATCATTGCGGCAAAAGGTGTAATTTCCGCAGGCTTTAAGACGACTGGTGAACCTGCTGCAATGGCACCTGCGATTTTAAGTGATGTTTGATTCGTTGGGAAATTCCAAGGTGTAATCAATCCGCTGACACCAATCGCTTCTTTTATAATGGTATGCCCGCCGCGGTCCTCAGTAAATGTATAAGATTTAAGTGCTTCCGCTGCTTTAGAAAAATGTTCATGTCCCATTTTGTAATGAACCTCTTCTGATACTTTCAGCGGTGCACCGAGCTCTTGTGTCATGACTTCTATCAGTTCATCCTTACGTTTTTCGTAGCCGCGCACAATGTTTTCAAGCATCTTTACGCGTTCATTTCGAGATGTTTTTGAGAAAGAAGGGAAGGCGGCACGAGCAGCTTGGACTGCCTTATCTAAATCTTCTTTTGTACCTAAACTAATGGTGCCAATGACTTCCTCTGTAGCAGGATTGATAACCTCTGTCGTTTCGTTTCCTGTTGATGCGATCCATTCTCCGTTAATAAAATGTTTCTCTTGATTTCTCATTCTGACATGTCTCCTTTTTATATGTGATTCCATTCAATATTCTGTTTTCAGGTGATATAAAACTGTACCCACTGTGAAAAATCTAAAACGATGAAACTGTAAAAGAAAAAGTTTCTGATATAATACGCAAAGTGGGACATATGTCCTTTTCAACATCAGGGCATCTATCATTTAATGGAACTAGACTGAAAAAAGAAGGAGCATTTGAACGAATGAAAGGTGTTATTTTCGCTTTATTAGGAGGCGCTTGTATTACACTGCAAGGCGTAGCAAACGCAAGAATCAGCCAGGATATCGGGACATGGCAGGCGGCAACCATCACGCAGCTGACAGGTTTTGTTATCGCACTTATCATTTTACTGATCGTACGTGACGGACACGTTCGAGAATATCGAAAGGTGCAGCCGCTTTATTTAGTAGGCGGCGCATTTGCAGCCATTATTATTTTTAATGAAGTCACTGCGATTCAAATGATCGGTGTCACACTGACGATCGCTGCTTTACTCATTGCACAGCTGGCATTTACCTTTGCAATCGATGCAAAAGGATGGTTTGGTGTACAGAAGAAGAAAATGAAATGGCCGCATTATGCAGGAATTCTATTGATGATCGCGGGTGTAATCATTTTAAAGCTATAAAGGAGGGCGTCAGATGGAAGAGCTTCATGATGAATGTCTATTTTCCTCTTATCTCAAGGCACATCAATTAGAAAACGTCTTTCATCAGAAACTCATATCACATGTCAGCTTATGGCGCTATGAGCAAGGTGAGCTGATTTGTTCAAAGGGAGATCAGAGGGAGCACTTGTACTTGTTAGTAAAAGGGAAATTAAAGATTTTCACCACCACAAAGGAAGGGAAGACCTTTATTCTTAGTTTTAAACATCCTCTTGAAGCGATTGGAGATATTGAATACGTTCAGCAGACAGATATGGTCAATACAGTGGAGGCTGTCACAGAAGTACATATGCTAAGGATTTCTCATCAAGCGCTCATGCGTCATGCGAAGGATGACCCCCGCATATTAACCTTTTTATTAAAAGGTATTACAAACAAATTTTATACGAAATCAAACGATTTGAGCTTCCACCTTTTATATCCTGTAGAGGTCAGGCTCGCAAGCTACTTATTGTCTGTGTTAACAGGTGATAACAGCGCGAGCGCACTTCGTCTTACCGATGCGGCGAGCTTAATTGGTACAAGCTACAGGCATATTAACCGGGTGATTCAGCAATTCTGTGAAAAAGGGCTGATAGAGAGGCAAAGAGGCGAGATTACGATTCTTGACCGGAAAGGGCTCTTAGAAATAGCAGAGCACAACATTTATGAATAGAAGAAATGAAGGGATTCAGACATGATCATAGGAATAGGATTAGCCATCGCGGCTGGCGCACTCGTCAGCTTACAAACCATTTTTAACAGTAAGGTCAATGAGCAGACAGGCTCTTGGTCAACAACCACTCTCGTTCTAGGTATGGGCTTTATTGCTTCACTTTTGATGGGTCTTTTGCTAGAAGGAACCGGCATGTTTCAATTAAGACATATGGAAGCGTGGTACTGGATTAGCGGAGCCATTGGAGTAGGGGTGGTCATCTGCCTCGTTCAAGCAATCAAACGTCTTGGTCCGACTTATGGAATCTCAATTGTCCTGATTTCACAGCTTGGCTGCGCGCTTTTGTTTGATTCGCTTGGCTGGCTTGGGTTAGAGAAAGTGGAATTTTCTCCCGCAAAACTATTAGGTGTCATTGTGATTGTTGCAGGGATCTTGGTGTTTAAATTGACCAAATTGGAACCAGCAGAAGAAGAGCAATCAGAAGAAAAAGGGCTGCCACAAGAGTAGCTGCCCTTTAGATCAACCGCCGCCATAAAACGGTTATCGCGGATAAACCATTTAAAAGGAGCCTTTTCATCAAAGGCTTTTTTTTCTGCCCATAGCCGTCCGCTTTATAGGCTGCTTTGTCCTTCGCGACGAGAATACTATAGGCGATTTTACGTTCGATTGCCTGAGTAAGTGATAGCGCAAACGGGGCACTATCAATGACCAAAATCGACTCTGTATTTAAAAAACTAGACCTCGCATCTAAATTATATGTTCCAATAATACTTAAATAATCATCAATGACCATCGATTTCGCATGAATGGAATACGGACCTTCATATTCGTACAAATGAACGCCTGTTTTCATCAGTTCCTTTTTCGTGCTTAAGTAGCCTGCAAAAGCTAAAGGATTTGGTGTGGCTGTCAGAGAATTCGTGACAACTGTTGTTTGAATCTCGCTAGCTAATGGAGTGAGGCCGTCCTTCATGGGTCGTGTCGGGATAATATAAGGCGTCTGTATTAGCACAGATCGCTTTGCCCGGTGAGCAAGATCGTTTAATTTTTTCAGTACAAGAGGACGCTTATTGAAGCGCTCCACTGGATTTGTAAAGAATGCAATCTGTTTTACTGAGGTGGTATCTGCTGCCCAATTAAAGGACGACATCACAAAAGGTTCTTTCGTACGCACTGCCTCCTGATAGGACCTAAGCAGTTTCTTTCTTAGTTTTAAGCCTTTTTTTGCTTTTTGCTTGGAGAACACGGCTTTTGTTTTTTTCGTAAAGTTATGATTCCATAAATAAACGAAATATTGCTCCATTTCATCTAATACTTTTCCTTTTTTGTCGTTATAAAGCAGCACATCGCGGTCGAATGCAAAGTCTTTCGGCGGCTGATCTGCAAAGTATTTATCACCGATATTTCTTCCGCCCATGACAGCTACTCGGCCATCTGCCAGCAGCAGCTTATCATGAAGGCGGTTATGCCACGTCCATGGCTTAAATAACCGAAAGGGCTCATAAAAACGAATGGCCATGTTCGGGTGATTTGCCACGGCATACCGTAAATGCTTCAGCGGTCCACGCAAACTGTGGCAGATGCCGTCTAAAAGCAGCTGAACTTTCACCCCACGATCAGCTGCTTCAATTAAAGCACCTAGTACCCATTCGGCTGTTTTTCCCTTTTGAATGGAGTAATAACTAAGACGGATCATCCTCTTTGCCTCACGAATCATTTGAATTCTGGCCTGGCCAGACTCAAATCCATCGTCAAGAAGCATCACTTGATTTGTGCCCTGATCGTCTCCTGAGATGGAAGAGGCTTTATAGATACAATGTTCTTTGCATGTTTTTTGAATCGGTAAATAAAACAAAACAAATGCGGTCAAAAAGACATAAACGACATAGAGAAGGATCAGATAAAACAAAAGATGAAGCATACGGATCAGCTCCTTTCACATAGACACAAATTTTCCTTAGTTTATGTCAAAAATAAAATTTCACTCATTTTCGCCTTTCACCTAAATACATGACAAAAGAATCATCTTGTTTTTATTGGGCATTTAATTATAGTATGAAATGAGTAAGGGGGAATCGAATTGAACGAATCATTATTTAACATCCCAAGCGATGTATATCAAACGTTAAGTGAAACAGAACGTTATTTACTCAATTATATTCACCAGCATTTAGAGGATATCTCCACCTTATCCATTGTCACTTTAAGCGAAAGAGCCAATGTATCGACAGCCACAATTGTCAGACTGATGAAAAAAATTGGTTATAATGGCTATACATCCTTTAAATATCGATTGAAACAAGAAAAGAAAATGACAGATGCAAGCGACCAGCTCAAGAATATTGATGAAGACATCAAACTAGCGATTCGGAAAAATGAAGAAGAGGTTTTAAAGACGATCCAGCTGCAAAGTATTGGACAAATTGAAGATGCCGTTCAAAAAATACATAATGCAGACAAAATTTATATTTTCGGCAGAGGCTTCTCAGAAATGATCGCCAAAGAGATGACCATCAAATTACAGCTCATCGGGAAAACATGTGAAGTACACGACGATCCAAATATCATTCGGCTGAAATCGCGAGACATTGAAAAAAGTGAGCTTGCCATCTTTGTTTCATTAAATGGCGAAACAGCTGAGCTCGTTGAAGCGTGTCAAAACCTCAGCATGAAGCAAGTCACAACTATAACTGTCACGACAAGAATTGATTCTACATTAAGCAAAATATCAGATATGACACTAGTCGGATATAAAGGGGAACAATCTTTCTTCCCAGATTATGAAGTCAGATCCCGCCTGTCTCTCCATGTCATTGCCCGCATTTTACTCGATGCCTATGTGATCCGAATGAAATAACCAATAAGAAAGCCTTCGAGACTTTGATCTGGAAGGCTTTTTCTCATGAAAACCTTTACACATTCTGAAAACATTTTCACTGAATCGTATGAGATACTTTCTTTAGAGAAAAGAAAGAAGGTGAAACCAATTGATTTATACCTGCACCTTAAATCCTGCTATTGACCTATATATTGCATTAAAAGAAATGCGGGCAAATGCAGTCAACCGTACGGAAGATGAAGATTATCAGCCGAATGGAAAAGGCGTGAACGTGTCGATTATGCTAAAGAAATATGGCTTCACCAGCACTGCATTAGGGTTTATCGCTGGGTTTTCAGGCTCTTATATTGAACAATCCTTAAAGGATCTCTCTATTCAGACCGATTTTATCTCGGTTGAGGGAATTACACGCATTAATGTTTTTATCAATACGACAGAAGAATACAAGCTCGTGAACCAGGGCCCTGCGATTGAAGAAAGAGCGCTTCACGCCTTTCGTGAGAAAATTGCAGCTATCCCGCAGGGGGGCATCCTCATCATGTCAGGCAGTTTGCCAAAGGGCGTTCCTGCCAGCATTTTTTCAGAAGTAGCAGCTATTTGCCATCAACAGAAGGTCAAGTTCATTTTAGACACAAGCTCTGCAGCGGTTCTTGAGACGCTTCAATACAAGCCGTATTTATTAAAACCAAATGAAGAAGAAATTGCTGCTTTTTTCGGCAAAACACATCCTCTGTCAGAAAAAGAACTCATTCAATCAGGAGAAAAGCTTATTGAGATGGGTGCAGAGCAAGTGCTTATTTCCCGCGGGGGAGAAGGGGCTTTGTTCATTACGAAAAACGCCGTCTTAAAAGGAAACGCACCGACAGGCATTGTAGTAAACACAGCTTGCTCTGGAGATGCGATGCTTGCAGCTTTTCTTAGTAAACAGCTTGAAGGACATTCACCTGAAGAATGCTTACGATACGGCATTGCAACAGGAGCCTCTACCGCATTTTCGAAAGGCTTAAGTGATTTACATGACATTGATTCATTGATTGAGCAAGTACACATACAGAAAATATAAGGGGGAATACACATGAGCCGTAAAAAAATTGTCGCTGCAACCGGCTGTCCAACAGGCATTGCACACACATTTATGGCAGCTGAAGCATTAAAAATCGCTGCTGAGCAACTAGGGGTCGACATCAAAGTCGAAACGCATGGTCAAGTAGGAATTGAAAACGCTTTAACTGATCAAGACATTATGGAAGCAGATGGAGTCATTGTGGCAGCCGACAAAGATGTGCATACAGACCGTTTTCACGGCAAGCCACTGATTGAAGTGCCTGTAGCCAAAGGCATTCGCACGCCGACTGAGCTGATTCAGAGCATTATCAATGGAGATGCTCCCGTTCATCAAGTGAAAGGAAGAGCTTCTGGAACAGAGAAACCATCTGCTCCTTCATCCTCTCAACAAAAGTCGGCAAATAAATGGATACACACTATTTATAAGCACTTAATGAACGGTGTATCGCACATGCTGCCATTTGTCGTTGGAGGCGGGGTCTTAATAGCTATTTCCTTCCTATTCGGAATCTACTCTGCTGATCCTCAGCACGAAACGTATCATCCGTTTGCTGCCTATTTGAAAAGCATTGGCGGACTTGGCTTTAGCTTAATGGTACCAATTTTAGCAGCATTTATCGCTGATTCAATTGCAAGACGCCCAGGGATGGTCGTCGGTTTTATAGGAGGGCTCCTTGCAAATGATGGAGGTGCTGGCTTCTTAGGCGGTATTATCGCAGGTTTTGCAGCAGGATATATCATTTTATTGCTTCAATTCTTGCTTCAAAAATTACCAGCATCACTTGATGGATTAAAATCGATCTTCATCTATCCTGTCATCGGTATTTTCTTAATTGGGGCTGTGATGACCCCGCTATTGGTTCCCATCACAGGGTTAAATAATTCCTTAATGGATTTTCTCTCATCTGTACAATCCACAAATCCGCTGCTTTTAGGCTTAATTGTGGGAGCAATGTGTGGATTTGATATGGGCGGACCATTTAACAAAGCAGCCTATGTTACAGGAACGGCTTTACTTGCACAAGGCAACCTTTACTTTATGGCAGGTGTGTCTGCAGCATGTATCACACCACCACTTATCATTGCGATTGCTACAACCATTTTCCGAAAACATTTCACGCCACAAGAACGAAATGCTGGGGCAATCAACTATATTCTGGGGGCGACACATATTACAGAAGGAGCCATCCCATTTGCGGCAAAAAACCCAGTCGTTGTCCTGCCAATTATCATGTTTGGTTCCGCCATCTCTGCTATATTGACATATTTGTTTGGCGTGCAGGTTCCAGCTCCGCATGGTGGATTCCTTGTCCTTCCAGTTGTCACAGGTGCATTCCAATGGGTGCTTTCCATACTAATCGGATCAATTGTAGGTGCGATTCTATACGGACTTTACCGTAAAAAAATAGACAAACCCGCAGTTTAAGAGGGAGGAAGAGAAATAATGGAACATATCTATATGAATCTTCACGAAACAGCTTCTTCACAGGCTGGCGTGTTCGCAGCCATTGCTGACATTGCCTACAAAGCAGGTATTTGCACCTCACCAGAGGAAGTCAAAAAAGGCTTAGCGGAAAGAGAAGCTCTGAGTACAACCGGTTTTCAAGATGGATTTGCCATTCCGCATACACAAACAGAAGCCATCACGAAACCAGCACTTGTGATCGTCCGCACGGAAACAGGCATTGAATGGGACGCTTTTGATGGGAAGCCTTGCTTTTTCTTCTTATCCTTATTGATTCCTAAAAGTGAAGCAGGTACGACTCATTTAAAGGCTCTTTCTGCCCTTTCACGAGGCTTAATGGATGAAACGAAACGTCAAAAACTGCTGGAAACAAGAACAAATGAAGACATGCTGGCTGTATTAAAAACGGATATTTTAACTAGAGAGGATGTTTGATCATGCCTTTACTTTCAACAACACCAATGCTTGAGGCTGCGAAAAAAGAAAAATACGGAATTGTGGCATTCAATGTACACTCCTTTGACAGTATCTATTGGGTACTCGAAACGGCAGCAGAATTAAAGTCACCTGTGATATTGCAAACAACGGTTGGAACGGTTCAATCTCTTGGAGCAAAAGCGATTGCAGATACAGTGAAGGCGGCGGCTGATCAATATCAAATCCCAATCGGTCTTCACCTCGATCATTGCACAGACTTTGATGTGATTCTCACCTGTATCAGAGCGGGATATACATCCGTTATGATCGATGCATCTATGCATTCATATGAAGAAAATGTTCGTCGCACAAAAGAAGTCGTGGATCTTGCCTTAAAAGTGGGTGTAAATGTCGAAGCAGAATTAGGCAAGGTAGGCGGTGTTGAAGATGATATCGTTGTTGATGAAAAGGATGCTGAAAAAGCCGTTCCATCAGAATGCCGTCAATTTGTAGAAGAAACTGGGGTGCCCACTTTAGCGCCTGCGATTGGTACTGCCCATGGCATTTATAAAGGGGTGCCGGATATTGACTTTGCCCGCATTGAACAAATTGCGGACCTGGTCGATGTACCACTTGTTCTCCACGGTGGTTCTGCTGTACCGGATGAGGATGTGAAGCGATGCGTTGCACTTGGTATGGCAAAGGTGAATGTCTCAACTGAATTGAAAAATGCATACTCCGAGGCCATACGTGATCATTTCTCAAATGAACCTGAAAGCTTAGATCCGCGTATGTATTTACAAAAAGCAAAACAAGCAGCAAAAGACATGGTCCAATCGAAAATCCGAATCGTTGGCAGTGAGGGCAAAGCCCATCCGCTATATCAATAAGAAAAAAAGCAGAGCTGCAATTGCTCTGCTTTTTCACATTATTCGTTTTCTTTCATTTCATTTGATGTACGTACTCGTGCATTTCCCATAAATATGACTGTAATCGCCGCAAGTGCAATCGGGAATAAAGCAAGCAAAAATACATACGTAATACTTTGTGACATTGCATCGATGACTTTATTTAAAATATCAGTCGGAATTTGTGAGCGGGCACCTTCTTGGAAAATAGCCTGTGGATCGCCTATTTGAGAAGGGGCTCCTTTCATTCCGCTAAAGGCATTAGCTAAACGATTTGTCAGCACATTGGTTTGAATCGTCCCGAAAATCGTGACACCGAGCGTCATCCCAAGTGATCTCATAAATGAATTGGTCGAGTTTGCACTGCCTCGATAGCGCGGCTCAAGATCATTCATTGAAGCTGACGGTAGGAGGGAGAAGCTGAATCCAACGCCAAAGCCTGATATCATCATAAAGAGTGTGAGCCACAGTCTTGCTGTATCTGGTGACATATTGGCAAGCAGCAGCATCCCAGCGAAAAATGAAATGACAGAGATGGTCATAAGACGTCTGAAAGGCACTTTCGTCTGCATCGTTCCGCCAATCATACTGCCAATGACTGATCCAATCATCATCGGTGTTAAAATAAACCCTGCACTTGTCGCAGATTCACCGTACACCGCTTGCACGAAAATAGGAATAAAGACGGCAAGAATAATGAATGTCCCACCATATAAAAACGCCAAAATTTGAGATGTCGCAAATAATCGATTTTTAAACATCCAAAATGAGATAATCGGTTCCTCAGCTTTACGCTCAACAATAAAGAAGATCGTACCGAACACAAGAAACACAGCAAAAAGGGTGAGGATTTGCACCGAATCCCAAGCATAAGATTTACCGCCAAGCTCAAGGGCGAACATTAAGCTGACAACCGCAACGACAAGTGTAATAGCACCTGACCAGTCGATTTTCTGCTTACGATGTTCAAGCGATTCCTGATAGTATCTGGCGATCAAGAAGACACTGACAATACCGATTGGTACGTTAATATAAAAAACCCAATGCCAGCCGATCGAATCCGTAATAATAGCACCTAAGAGCGGTCCGAGTACACTTGATAAACCAAAGACAGCTCCAAACATACCAGACATTTTTCCGCGCTTTTCAGGCGGGAAGATGTCAAAGATAATTGTAAATGCGATTGGAAGAAGGGCACCGCCTCCAAGCCCTTGAATGGCTCGGTAAATAATAAGCTGATCCATCGTTTGTGCGATACCGCACAGCGCTGATCCAATTAAAAAGAAAATAAGTCCAAACAGAAAAAAACGCTTTCGACCATACATATCAGAAAGCTTTCCGTAAATAGGCATTCCCGCCATTACTGCCACCATATAAGAAGCCGTCACCCAAGCAAATTTATCAAAACTGCCCAAATCTGCTACGATGCTTCCCATCGCTGTTGCAACAATGGTATTGTCCATCGCTGCCATAAAAATACCTAACAGCAAACCGATGACAACAAAGCGAGTGGATGCCTTGCCTTTATCCACATGATTCATTTCATTTACCTCCTGCTTACGTTCTCTCATTATTTTTGCTATGATCAACTTAAATATTAAAGTAAGAGAACATTTATCTTGATGATCAAGATAAATTGATTTTAAAGGGAGGAGAACAAGTTGTCAATAAAGAACGAGGCTGAAGACAGAGCAACCCAGATCATCCATACAATGAGGCGCCTCGCCACACGAACCGTTTTATTCCACCAAGCGGCCGCACAATCACTTGGCCTTTTTCCAACAGATCTCAAATCCGCCGATTTATTAAACGAACTCGGCCCCCTCACAGCAGGAGAATTAAGTGAAAAAACTGGCCTTAGCTCAGGTGCAGTCACAGCTCTTATTGACCGCCTTGAAAAAGCGGGCTACGCCAAAAGAGAAAAGGACCCAAAGGACAAACGAAGAGTTATCATCGTTCCATTAACGGCAGGGAAATCACAGGTGAAAGAACTCTTTCGATCCTTATCAACATCAACGAAGGAACTCACAAATGAATACAAACCAGAAGAATTAGATTTAATTATTCAATTTATATCTGAAGCAGCAGATATCATGGAGCAAGAACTTCAATTGCTTAAGTCTAAATCGTAAAAAGTACACTGATGCGGGTGTGCTTTTTCTAAGTGCATTCCTAATTCATGTAGGGATTGCCTCGACTAGTGACATCTTCCTCTTCAAAAAGGGCATATCATTGATAACGGCAACAATAATTTTTATTTCATTTATGATACAGGTAAAATTGTTGGTTATGATAATGGTAAATCTACTAGTTGGATTAGGGGAGAACTGACGAGTGGCAATGTGTATCACGGCCACCCGATTGCTGGAGACAGATTAACTAAATATTTAAATAAATTAGGAATAAAATAACTAGAATATTAACAAAGAGGTCAGATGATGATGAGAAAATATGTGAAACTTGATATTCCCGAAGTAAACATTCACCCTTTAAGAATAACTGAAGGTTGGATTGTACGTTATAATAATTTTAGGGAAATTGACCCTAAAAAGTTAGAAGCAGAAGATGATAGATGGTTTATGTTCACTGAAAGTTTATTACAACTTTATCATGAGAAATCATCAATAACATTGGATTTAGGGTGGTATCCTGATTTATCTTCTGATGGTAACTACCTTGTTCTAATAGTTAAAAATACAGATTGGGACAATCCTATTGAGGAATTCAGCTCGGATGACTATACCAAAGTGATTGATTTTATAGAATTTCATTTGAAAGAAATTACATCCAACTGGTGGAAATAAAATAATAGATACTTATTTACTAACAAATTAACATCGCTAGTTTCTTCAGTTTTACTCGTTTTTGATCAATTTTTGAGGCTGTAGGTACTCGAATGTGTTCTCAGAGTAATTTCATAATTAGGAGACTCTATATGTTTAGAGAATTAGATAATCTTTTATCTGCTGATACAACAGTAGATTCATGGTCTGATGACGGGTGTTTGATTGCTAGTGAGATACTCTCTGATTTTAGCCTAAACGACTGGAAAGAACTATCAAATCAGGTGCTTAATAAACCAATAGAGTGGCGGCGTAAAATCGCTTATTGTCTGGATAATGAGTGCAAAGAATATGAGTTAAATATTTTAATAGATTTGTTGAATACTAATGATAACGAATTATTTGAGATTTGTATTGATACTTTGAGAAGTTTCCCAATTGAAGAAGGCAAGAAATTGATATTGAACAAACCTCAAATTTTAGAACGTGTAAATCATGTAGTGGCTACTACTACGAATTCACCAGTAAAAGGAGTTCTTCAAGACTTTCTTTCAAACATGCATTCAAATTAGTTCATTTTTTTTAATGAGATTACGCAAAAAAACCTTGATTGGCTTAATGCCTTTCAAGGTTTTTTGTGTTATTGTACTTCAAATTGAGAAAAAAACGACAAAAAGGGAGATGAGGACCTTTTTTCCTGTGTGGGTCACGTATGATAGAGACAAGCCAAAATGAGCACTCACAGCTTTTATAGTGAGTGTTTTTTGAATGAGGGATACTTTACATCTTTTTCTTGAAAAAGTATAGATGTTAAACAGACCAGCCACTTTAACGGCGAACTTCTTCATAAGAAAATGAGGTTGGTACAATAAACAGAAAAACATCCTCTAATAATGCATAGAGAATGCTGCTCTGTTTAGAAGGTGGAAATTATTTTAATTTATTTGTTCAATCAGTTTCACAAATTCGAGTGAAGAAAGGGTTTCTCAACTCAATATTCCCCTTTAATTTTAAAGAATGACCCACGAATCGTTCCAGCTAGTTTAGACTTCTGCCTAGCAAATTTAAATTTTCCTTCTAATTCCTTTGGTACTTCCATCCCTTCAGAAAGCTTAAAACCAACAGCACGTTTTTTCGGGTCATCCACTGTATACAGGACGTTAATTGCAAGACCATCCTCATAAAAGACGTAGGTCCATTTGATATTTTCCACTTGAAAACTTGCCGTTTCTAATGGTTTGGCTGCAAACTCTAGTTCACGTTCTTCTTTTAACACTCGGTTCACATAATCAAGGGTCTCCTGACTTTCGCTGGCAGGTAATACTGTAAATGCATGCTTATATTTGTTCATAAAGTAACGAGCCTCATTCGCTCGTAAGCCAGCAAGTGCTTCTGCTACAGGTGAAGACTCTAAACCAATCGTAGACACATGTTTAAAATCAACGATATAAGCCATTTCTATCCCTCCATATCCTTGTTATTTCCGTACAACAGGAATCCACATCTCACCAAGTAATAAGTCGTTTCGCTGTCCCATTTCTACCACTGCATTTGGTCCACCAACATAGGCGAAATTCTTTGCTTCAGGCAAGACTTGACCAAATGCAATACCAGTAAGCGTTTGATGCAATTCATCAGCGGTTTTAGCTTCCCCTTTAACGATTAGATATTCCCCTTTAGGAAATTGAATCACTCTGTCCGCTTCTGGTAACGATTCCTCTGTCATGACCCCGACATAATGCATCAGCTTATTATTTACCGCTTCGTTTACGATAAAAATATAGTCATTTGTGGCAATGGCTTTTAAGGTGTCAAGCTTACCTTCTTGGTTGACTGCTTGCCAAAAGTCTGCTTTTTCCTTCGTTATGCCCGCATAGTCTGTGTAATGACTCTTAAGTTCAGTTCCAATACCTAACACGTGAAAGCTGTCTTTTTCTTCTAGTATATATTCTGCCATATTCAACACTTCCTTTTCGAAAAATGAACCAAGTGATTCTGTCTTTTCACTTGATAGGTATATAATAGGCTTAAACCATGTCAAAAAATGATACTGTTTAGGAGGACCAGATGAAAAAAGTTGAACGGATTAATACCATCATGCGGTATATTAACAACCGCTCCAACTTTACAATTACTGAAATCATGAGAGAATTTCATATCTCTCGTTCGACAGCAATTAGAGACATCAGAGAAATTGAAGCTATGGGGATGCCACTTGTCGCAGAAGTAGGAAGGGACGGAGGATATTTTGTAATGAACAATTCTGTCCTGCCAACTGTCCGTTTTACCGATAATGAGATTAAAGCTCTTTTTATTGCCTTTATGGCCACGAGAAACCAACAACTCCCTTATTTAAAGAGTCGCCAGTCTTTAGCTGAAAAATTACTAGGACTCATCTCTGAAACCCAGCAAGATGACCTTGTTCTGTTAAATCGCCTTTTGCTATTTGAAGGGACCAACCCGAATAATCCTGATTTGCTTGATTTGTCCGATCTCCCTCACCCCATGTTAGAAAAATTAATCCAACTGCTTATTTTGGATCGATATTTACTGATTACCGTTAGAGAGGAGAAAGTGATCAAGTCCTATCCCATTTACCTTTTGAACCTTTATCGTGAAAAAAGCCTGTGGTTGATTGAAGGCTTTGATGTAAAGGAAGAGAAGAAACGGATTCTGCCTGTCGACAATCTCACAGATGTAAAACCATGCTCTACGAAAAATAGATTAAGCAGGAAAAAGATTTTAGAAAAACTAAGTAAGCAGGAGGAGGTAATCAACCTTGTCCTTGAACTTGGTCCAAAGGCAATTGCACAGTTCAAAAAATACCATCCTTTCAAAATGTCAATTTCTTATACGAATCCTTACCAAACTACAGCCATTTTAAAGACTTTTATCAATGTTAATTATTCAGAAGAAATAACCGAAATAACAAATTGGCTATTTTTCCTAGGCGATGATATCAAGGTCCGGGAAATGCCTGTAGAAATCTTTGAAAGTTTACAAGAGAGACTACTCCTATATTGTCCATAATCAATGCTGGTTAGACCTCATATTAGATACATGAAGGTGAGTCGTATTTCGAATCAAATCTCAATGAACCACCAATCTTACTTCCATCTTCTGTAGATCTCAGCTGCGGAAGAAACGGTTAAAGATTTAATAGAACTCGATCAAAATTTAAAAGGTGAATATTCTTTGTTAGAGACAGATCAGCAAACTACAATGGCATTGTAAGCCGAAATGATGAATGCGACAAATGATGGAACACCGATTCCTATGAATTTTGACAAGAAGGCAGTTAAATACATTTTAGATAAAGGGGTTAATTTTATTGATTTCTTATGATGAAGAACTAATAAAGGATTTGGAATTAAAAGACCTTCTTAAAAGTGTCAAAGTACATAAAAATCCCGAAATTTATTTAGATTTAATAGAACAAAAATTTGATTTTGCTGGTTCAAAAATAGATTGGTTACAAACCAATAAACATTATAGTAAGAGCTCAAATAATGAATCGTTACTTCCTGATGCTCTTCTATTTATAACTGAATTAAAAGGCAAATATTTAGCTAATCACTTACAAGTAATTTACATAGGGGATAACCTTACAGAGTTTGGGTACCAGTTTGAATTAAAACATTTAGAAGAGTTACTAGTCTATTTTTTAGATATCCCACAGCACCACTACTTTATATCATTAAAAGGTGATTGGTGTATTTGTATTTCATTTGAAAACGATTTGGATTTCGGATTTAGTTTAAACAAAAAATAATTCTAAACGTCACGTATAGGAAAAATAAAAGATTTATAGTAGGAAGTAAAAAACCTTGATTGGCTTTATGCCTATCAAGGTTTTTGTGTTTATTGGTCTTCATACCAAGAAAACCCCGACAAAAAGGGGTATAAAAAAGGGGACCTTTTTTCTATGTGGATTATCATATGAAAGAGACAAGCAAAACCAACGTGAATATTTTGTCCAGAAGGAAGAACCTGCGGATGCTGATCATTGAGCATTTTAAGTGCCTTGATTGGTGTCCGCTTTTTTTATTTGGGAGACGCGCCTTTCCCTTATCAAGGGCGTATCTGGATACGGAACAAAGGTGTTGAGGAATGTGGTCATACGAGATGGACATTCTGAGCCTGGATAGCAGCTGGTCTGCGGCAGCCGTATCGAGGACAGTTTTTCGTTTTATTTGATGATTGACTGTACTTGGCATCCTCTCGGAGTGTAGTCATCATTTCAAAATCTATTTAAGCGAATAGCGTAAGGTGGTGCTTATTCGGCAAGGAGCGAGTGAAATGAAGATCAGGGATTCTGTTTCTAAAGAGACATTAAAGCAATTTAAAACAAAGCATTGCAGCTTGCTCAAAATTTAAAAGATGAATATGCTGTCAGAGACGGAGCAGCAAGCTATAATGGCATTGTACGTTCAAATGATGAATGTGACAAATGACGGAAAAGCGATATCGTCAAATCTACAAGGCAAAAATCGATATTGAGAAGCAATCTACTTAATACCTCAATATCAAAAGGAACAAAAAGTGCCAACCTTCCTTTTTTATTTTTACAAGCTCGGTCATTTATAGTAAAATGAGAACAAGAGTTCGCATTATATTCCGATTTTAAATGGTTGGATAAGCAGATAAAAAAAGATATAATACAAGTTATGAGGTGTAAATAATATGAAGAAATTTAAAGTAGTCTCTTTATTTTGTGGGGCTGGTGGTCTAGACTTAGGATTAGAAGCAACTGGAAAATTCCAGACGATCTTTGCCAATGATATGGACAAGGATGCTTGTAAGACTTTTTCGAAGTGGTCAGATGCAATTGTAGTACCCGGCAAAGTAGAAAATATTAGTGCAGATGAAATTCCAGACGATATTGACATAGTTACCGGTGGATTTCCGTGTCAAGGATTCTCGGCAGCTGGTCCACGCCAAGCTCTTGATGTACGAAATAAACTATATTTAGAACTTTGTAGAGTTGTAGAGGCTAAACAGCCGATTGGATTTTTAGCGGAAAACGTTAAAGGACTTACAACAATGGAAGATGGTCTGATCTTAAAGAAAATTGTTGAAGACTTTAGTTCAAAAGGTTACAATCTGTATCACCAAGTTCTTAATGCTGCCGATTATCAAGTTCCACAGGATCGTGAACGAGTAATTCTAGTCGGAATCAGACAAGATATTGATAAAGGGTTTGAGTTTCCCGAGCCCACTGGTCGAATTACTCTTAGAGAGGCAATTGGACATTTTCCAGAACCAAATTCAAATGATGTTTGCCAAGATCCATATTCATCAAGATACATGAGTCGAAACAGAAAACGTGATTGGGATAATGTGAGTTACACTATACCAGCAATGGCTAAACAAGTAACATTACATCCAAGTTCACCAGATATGACTAAACTTGAAAAAGACTTATGGAAATTCGGTGAAGGAACAACAAGACGATTCAGCTGGCAGGAGGCTGCGGCTGTTCAAACATTTCCAGAATCTCTTGTATTTGAAGGGGATTTAACTAGTAAGTATAAGCAGATTGGAAATGCTGTTCCACCGAAACTTGCCGAAGCCGTTGGGTACAAATTTGCCGAAGCACTCGAGAAAGCCATAGAAAGAGAGAAAACGAAGGTAGTGATTTAATGGCAAGTCAAACAGTAAATGGAAAGGCCTTAGAATTTGCATTTTTACAATCTCTTGATCAATCTTTAAATGGACGAGCTAATGTTCAAGTAATTGGTTCTCCTCAGTTACAAACAGCGCATAACGCTTTTTTATCCCTTCCACAGATGACACAACAGAAAATGAGTGAAGGTGCTGACGCAGGAATAAATACCATTCTTCAATTAGAGCCACGTCTAACTCATGACAATGGAACTTTACAGCTTTCAATATTACCTGATTCAGCAGGTAAAGCTGGTGATGTTCGTGACGTGCTAGCTGTTAGGAGCACTGAAGGTTGGGAGATAGGAATCTCTTGTAAGAATAATCATGCTGCTCTTAAGCATTCACGTTTATCAGCAACAATTGATGTAGGCGATTCCTGGTTTGGTTATAATTCAACAGCTGATTATTTCCGCCAAATAGTACCAATCTTTAACGAGCTAAGTAATTTAAGAACGCAAGGTACGTTATGGAACCAGATTCCTGATAAGGCTACTCGATATTATATACCCGTCCTTAATGCGTTAATCGATGAATTGTGGAGACTAGATGGGATTTATCGTGGTCAGATTCCTCAAAGATTATTAACGTACTTATTGGGACGACACGATTTCTACAAAGCGATTGTTAAAACTGGTCGCAGAACAACCGAGCTCCAAGGTTTCAACTTACAAGGAACATTGAATCAGGGATCTCCTGGCGTAAGACCAACTCTAAGAATGCAGCAATTCAGACTGCCAACAAGATTTTATGATATTCATTTCAAGCCTGAATCAGATAACACGATTTTAATTGTTCTTGATGAGGGTTGGACAATCTCTGCTCGTATTCATAACGCTAGTTCCAGAGTTGAAGGATCATTGAAACTTGATGTTCAACTTGTTGGATTACCACCAAACCTATTCAGACAGTCTTTAGGCTGGTAATAATTTAAAGAGTCCATTAATGGGCTCTTTTTATTTTGCCTAGAGTTCCATTTTCTCAATCTTTCGAATCATCAGAATATCGATTCACTAGAAGAAACGATAGATGAATAGAGCAAAGGGAGGAAGCAATGAAAATGGAATAACAAAATGAGTGAAAATTTGCCAAGAAGCCAGAGCCTACGGACGCTGACGCCTTGAACATTTTAAATGCCTTGTTCGGCGTCCTTTTTTTGGTCACGATACCTTAGTAGAAGAACACTTTTTAGAAGTCCAGTCAATATGTGTGAATCACGAATGCCAAAAGCATTGTGAAGGATCAAAAAAAGCATTCAAAAAAGGTTTCTAAAGAACTCTTTGTATAAAAGCCTGAAAGCACACTCAATCAGTGTGTTTTTCTTATGAAAAGAACACACAATCGCTGCACAGCACGTGCTGAAGACATTTGGACTTCTTTGATGCATGTGAGTTGATTAGACTTATAAGCAAAGAGAAGAAAGGAGGAATTCCAACTGTACTTAACCAAAAGGGGCACGACTTTACTATCTATGCTGCTTCACACGACATCTTATCTATCAATAGAAGATTTACAGAATCGGATGAAAGTCTCGACTCGAACAGTTTACGCTGAAATCAAACGAATGAACAGCTGGCTGGAAACTCATCAGCTTAGTGGTGTGCAGCGAAAAGGTCAACTTGGCTATTATTTAAATCCTCTGGAAAAAGAAATCATTATTCAAAAAGCTGATACCATTCTTGTTGGTCACGATTATGAACCATGTAAAAAGGAACGAAGGGCTATCTTGCTTTTATCCATAGCATGCAGTGAGCATTGCCTAAGAATTGATGATTTCATGAAGATGACAAAGGTGAGCCGAAATACATTGCTCGAGGATATGAAACAGCTAAAAGAGGCGCTTTCAAAGCAGGAGATCACACTCCGCTATCAGGCAACAAGCGGCTATGTGATTTCAGGAGACGAAAGGGTCATTCGATTGGCACTCAAACCTTATATACATTTCATTCGCACAATGATAAAAAACGAAAAAACGTTTCCGTCATTTTGGTTAAAGGGACCTATTTCGTCCAAACGGGTACACCATCTCCTCCAGCAGTCAGAACAAGAACTTAAGCTTGAATTTGCAGATGAGATGCTGGATCAGCTCTCTTTGGATCTCTTTTTCTACTTCAAGCGGATGAAGCTAGGGCATGCTGTACACATTTCAAACGAAGAAAAGCGAACATTGCAGGAAACAGAGGAATGCTTGGCGGCTATTCGTTTCATGGCACAGATTCAAAAAGAGGCCAGTCTCATTGTTCATGATGATGAGATCTATTTTCTTAGCACCCTATGGCTCAGTGCAAAAAAGCAAAAACTTCCATCAATTAAAAAACCAGAAGAACATCTCATTCGCACCATCGCCAGACAAATGATATTTGACTTTCAGCGATATGCTTGTATTTCCTTTCAAGAACCAAAAGCATTGGAGCAAAACTTAACCATGCATTTAATTCCAGCTTATTACAGGCTCATCTATCACATTGGTATAATCAACGAACTGACGGAGTCTATAAAAAAAGCACAGCCAGAAGTATTTGAAATCACTCAAAAAGTTGCCTGCCATTTAGAAAAGGCGGCCTGTTCAAAGTTGAGTGACCATGAAGTTGCATATCTCGCCATGCATTTTGGCAGCTGGATGAGAAGGGAAGGAATTTCATCCATTGTTAAGCGCTCTGTATACATTGTCTGCGGAGAAGGAATCGGCACAAGTTACATGCTGAAAACTCAGCTCCTCGAATTAATCGGCTACATCGAAGTACGAGGGCTGTTATCAAAGCGTGCATATGAAGAATTAGCAGCCGTTGATGCAGATTTCGTTGTGTCCACAACACCTATTTCGTTTAAAGGAAAACCAGTTCATCTCGTTCATCCTATTTTAACTGCCTATGAGAAAAAAACATTACTTCAATACGGGAAAGGCTTAGAAACGATGGTTGACGAGCAGCATGTAAACGCTCTATTCAACATCATTCAGCAGCATACCATCGTACAAAATAAACAAGCACTGCTTCGTGACATTCAGGAGCTGCTTCATCCCACATATGTATCCTATCAGAAAGGGTGGAACCCAGTGTTAAACGATTTATTAACAGAACAAACCATTAAGCTCCACCAAACAGCAGACACATGGCAAGAGGCGATTACAAAAGCGGCGCAGCCTTTACTTGACCAAAATGCCATTGAAACAAGTTATGTAGAAGCCATGATTCAGTCTGTTCATCAAAATGGTCCTTATATTGTGATTGCACCACAAGTGGCCATTCCACATGCAAGGCCCGAGGATGGCGTGAACAAATTGAGCATGACACTCATGTCATTCAAACAGCCCATTTCGTTTTCAAAGGATGGCAAAAAGCAGGTGAGGCTCGTCATTGTGTTAGCCGCTATTGACAGCATGAGCCACTTGAAAGCACTCAAACAGCTGACCATGCTGTTAAGTGAAGAGAAACGGACGAAACAATTGATTGAAGCAGAAGATTTAGCATCGGTGCAAGAATTAATTGATCAATTTTCACAAGTATAAAGGGGGAAAAAGAGAATGAAAAAAATTCTAGTTGTATGTGGAAACGGGTTAGGAAGCAGCTTTATTGTAGAAATGAATGTCAAAAAAGCATTAGAAGAATTAGGTCTTAAAGCTGAAGTGGATCATACCGATCTCAGTACAAGTAAAAATGAACAAGCAGATCTTTATATCGGCGCAGCTGATATTATTGACCAGCTGAATGACGGCACAAGAAATGTGGCTGGCTTAAATAATTTGTTAGACCAGAAAGCCATTAAGGACGTCCTTCGTCAACACATTTAAGTCATGAAAAAGGGGGATTCACATCATGATAGAACTGATCATGAACGATATATTGGGCACACCTGCCATTCTTATCGGTTTATTTGCTCTAGCCGGTTTACTTTTGCAGAAAAAATCAGCCGCAGATACTGTGTCAGGCACCTTGAAAACAACCATGGGCTTTTTAATATTAGGGGCGGGCGCTACAGTCGTCTCTGATTCACTCGGGGTTTTTCGAAAGATGTTTGAAGCAGCCTTTCACATTCAAGGGGTTGTGCCAAATACAGATGCTATGGCCGCCATTGCTCAAAAGGAATTCGGTACACAGACAGCACTCATTATGATTTTTGGCATGCTGGTCAATTTGTTACTTGCAAGAGTCACACCCTTTAAATACGTCTTTTTGACTGGGCATCATACGTTGTATATGGCGGCTATGCTCGCCGTCGTTCTCTCGACCGCCGGTATGCACGGGTGGCTGCTCATCTCCACTGGCTCAATGATATTAGGGGCAGCTATGGTCATTGCCCCCGCAATCCTTCAGCCGTTTACGAGGAAAGTCACCGGAAGCAATGATCTCGCGCTCGGACACTTCAGTACTTTCGGGTATTTTACTGCGGGAATGATCGGCAAATGGGTTGGTTCTCCTGAAAAATCAACGGAAACCATTCAAGTGCCTAAATCACTCGGTTTTCTAAGAGATACATCTGTTGCCATTTCGATTACGATGGCTTTGCTGTTCTTTGCGATTGCACCGTTTGCAGGAATTCCTTTTATAGAACAAATTAGCGGGGGCACGAACTTCGCTGTCTTCATTCTCATTCAGGCGATTACGTTTGCTGCTGGTGTGTACATTATTTTAGCAGGGGTACGGATGGCCATTGGCGAGATCGTGCCTGCTTTTAAGGGGATTGCCGATCGATTCGTGAAGGGAGCAAAGCCGGCACTTGATGCGCCAACCGTTTTTCCATTTGCGCCAAATGCGGTGATTATCGGTTTTCTATGCAGCTTTGCAGGAGGCATCGTATCCATTTTTCTTTTACCTTTGTTTGGTTTAACTGTCATTGTCCCTGGTCTTGTCCCGCACTTTTTTTGCGGTGCTACAGCAGGAGTGTATGGCAATGCAACAGGAGGGGTAAGAGGTGCTGTCGCTGGGTCCTTTGTAAATGGATTGCTTCTTTCCTTTTTACCTGCTTGTTTATTACCTGTGCTCGGAACCCTCGGCTTTGAAGGGACAACGTTTGGAGATACAGACTTTGGTATCATCGGAATCTTAATTGGATTGATCAAGTTTTTATTTCAGCTGTAAAAAGGAGGAGACTGAGATTGACAGCCACTTTTTCACCTTCATTGATGTGCATGGATCTCACGCACTTCCGTGAACAAATTCATTTTCTCAACACGAGAGCAGACCGGTACCATGTCGATGTGATGGATGGGCATTATGTGAAGAATTTGACGTTATCACCCTTTTTCATTGAACAGCTTCGGAAACTGACAAATGTACCGATTGATGTTCATCTAATGGCTGAACACCCCCAGGAATTTTTAATCGATGCATGTATTGATGCAGGCGCAACGATGATTTGTTTACACCCAGAAGTCGTGCAGAAAGATGCCTTTCGAATCATACGGCATATTCACCAAAGAAAATGTGAGGTTGGCTTTGTTTTAAACCCCGTCACACCAGTTGCAGCATTAGAGTCCTTTATTCATTTAATAGACCGAGTGACGATCATGACGATCGATCCAGGCTTTGCCGGACAGCCATTTATTAAAGAAATGCTTCAGAAAATTAAACAGGTGAAAGATATCAAAAAACACGGAGGATACTCGTTTTCAATTGAAGTAGACGGCTCTTGTAATGAGAGCACGTTCCGGCTGCTTGCTGAGGCTGGAAATGAGATCTACATCATCGGCACCTCAGGTTTATTTGGACTTCATAAACAACTCGACACTGCTTGGGAAACAATGAAGCAAATATTTTCAAAAGAAACAGCTTCAATCGAATCGCGTTAGTAAAAGAGAGGATGAAACCCATCCTCTTTTTTTACGCAATTTTTACTAAAATGATATTTACTCACCAAAACTTACCCAAAAACAAAATAAAAATCGCAAATCTATAATTGAAAGCGCTTTATTAATATGTTATCCTTCAAATATCTTTAGTAAATATTTAGTCAAATAACGATGAGGAGTTTGCCTATGACCACACTCAAAGATATTGCTCATGATGCAAAAGTGTCCGTTTCCACTGTATCCCGTGTGTTAAATGGCGATCAAACACTTGCCGTTTCACATGCAACGAGACAAAACATCCTCGACATTGCTAAGAAGTTAAACTATACCCCAGTGAGAGCAAGAAAAGCCGATCAAGCAGAAGAAAAAAACCCATCTGAATCCCCAGTCATCGGTATCGTTGTCGCTCAATCCATTGACGAAGAATTAAATGATCCCTTTTTTTCATCGATTCGAAAAGGAATTGAAAAAGAATATGCCAAACAAGGCCTGTCTACTCTCCATACCTTTCGCCTAAGAAGCATGGATAAAGGGGCGATGCTAAAGGATATTGACGGCTTGATTGTCATTGGACGAATCAGCCCCGATACGGTTGAAAAAATGACAAATCGAATGGAACACATTGTTTTTATCAATCATTATGCGGATGAAGATTTGTATGATTGTGTACATGTGGATTTTGTCAGAGCGGCAGATCGCGCCATTCGTCATCTGCAATCACTCGGTTATACACATCTAGGCTATATTGGCGGGAAAGAGCGGGAGCATTATTTCGAAGGCAACGCTGTGATTGAGGACGAAAGACAAACGACGTTTATGAAAAGAATGCAGGAAGCGGGCGCTCTTCATATGGAAGACATCCACATTGGTGAATATTCCATGCAAGAAGGCTATTCGCTTATGCAGCAAGCTATCAAAAAAGGAAAACTGCCGCAGGCCTTTTTCATTGGAAGTGACTCTATGGCCATCGGGGCAATGCGCGCTCTCCATGAAGCCGGTCTACACGTTCCTTCAGATGTATCCATTGTTGGATTTAATGACATTGAAGCCGCATCATTTTCAAGCCCGCCGCTTACGACTGTCAAAGTATATACAGAAGAAATGGGGGAAGTCGGTCTGAAGCTTTTGCTTGAGAGAATAAACGGAAGAAAACTTCCTCTAAAAGTCGTCGTGCCAACAACACTCATCGAGCGAGGCAGTACATGTCTCATCCATGAAAGGGGGTGAACCATCGATTTCAGCAAACAAAAAAGAGACAAAAAAGCAGAAAACAAGCTGCTTAGCATGATGGCCAGATCATGCTAAGAACAAGGCAGCCTGCCGGTATGCTCTCTTATCTCTTTGAAAAGAATAGAATTCCAGTATAATGGACTTCTTTTGTTTCCGCAACTGCATGAATTCTACCGATTATCGTCTGAATTTTCAGTGATCAAAAGGAGGAAACCATGAATAAAAAAATCATGCTGCTGATTGCAGCCATTTTCTTGACCATGATTTTGTCTGCTTGCGGCAATAACGGCTCTTCTGAAGCAAATGGAAAGGTCACCTTGACGCTATTTTCAACGATGAGCAACAGCGGGGAAAGAAAAGCGTTTGAAGAAGTGATTCGTGAGTTTGAAAAGGAGCATCAACACATTCGATTCGATGCCAATTTCCCAGGCAACAGCTATGAAGATATGATCCGCGTCAAAATGGGGGCAAACGATATGCCAGACCTTTTTGATACACATGGCTGGGCCAAACTGCGCTATAGCGAGTATGTGGCTGATTTAAAAGAGAGATGGATTGGGTCAAACATCTTGATCCTTCACTCGACCAGATTTTAAAGGACCAAGATGGCAAAGTGTACGCCTATCCGCTGAATCAAGCAAAAGACGGGCTTAGCTTTAATGCCAATCTATTAAAGGAATATGGCATCGAAGCCCCTAAAACACTTGATGAATTAAAATCGGCTTTGCTGACAGTGAAAGAAAAAAGCAAAGGAGATGTTGTGCCGCTCTGGATACCAGGAGGAGATAACTCAAATATTGCCCAAGTCTTTGATGAGCTGGCGACGCCTTTATTAATCACCGATCAAAAACATCAATACGGAAAGGAACTTGAAAACGGATCATTTGATTGGTCTCTCTATACACCGCTTGCACAATTCATGAAAGATCTGAAAGATCAAGACCTTTTAAACAAAGATGTCCTGACAGCGAAACTCTCTCAAGCACCGGAACTCATGGCGCAAAACAAAATCGCCTTCACCTTTGTCGGAGGATCGTTAGGACCTGAAGCAACAGAGCTGAATCCATCGATCAAAGTAGGCACGATGCCTGTTCCAGCCATTCATGAAGGAGATAAACAAAGCTGGATTGGCGGAGAACGGTTTACTGTCGCTGCTTGGAAGGATTCTAAGCATTTAAAAGAAGCAAAGCAATTCATCGATTTTTTAGCAAAGCCTGAAAACGCCAAAAAAATCGCAGAGGGCACATCCTCTGAAACAGCTCTAAAACAAGTGAAAGCGAAAAACTATTACTCTACATTTTACGATCAATACGAACAGGTGAAGAATGAACCGTATTTCGATCGAAAATACTTACCAAGCGGAATGTGGGCGGTCATGGCAACAACGGGTCAAGAATTATTAGCAGGCTCGATCACACCAGAACAGTTGTCAAAGAAAATGGAAGAGGAGTATAAGCGTCTGAAAAAACAATAGCCGATGGATGCTGAAACAGGAGTGAAGCCAATGAATGACATCACAAAAGCAAAGCAGCCAGCCGCATTCACCTCTATACCAAAACAAAAGATGCAAAAACGCCAGAATTCCTCACTTTGGTGGATGTACATGCCAGCTGTTCTCGTCGTCAGTACCTTTATCATTTATCCTTTTTTGAACGGCATTCAGCTTTCTTTTACGAATTGGAACGGTTTCTCACAAACTTATCAATGGATTGGTCTTGAGCAATATGAGCGGCTGCTTCAGGATCAAGCGACATGGCTTGTTGTCAAAAACACGCTTCTCTACGGAATTGGGAGCACCATCTTACAAAATATCATCGGACTTGGATATGCGCTCTTATTAAATCAAAGCTTAAAGATGAAAGCCATCACAAGAACAGTCATCTATTTACCTGTCATGATCAGCCCGATTGCGATGGGCTATATTTGGTATTTTGTGTTTGCTTACCAAGGCGGTGCCTTAAATGATGTGGTGATGCTTTTTGGATTTGATCAAATAAATGCGCTCGGCAACCCGCAATTTAACACATGGATCATTGTGCTTGTTAACACATATCAATTCGTCGGGATTGCGATGATCATTTATTTAGCAGGACTTCAAAGTATCCCTAAGGATTATTACGAAGCGGCACAATTAGACGGCGCATCGAGCCTCCAGCAATTCAGGCGGATTACATTGCCGCTGCTTATGCCGTCGATCACCATTAATGTTGTGCTGAATGTCATTGGCGGGCTCAAGCTCTTTGATGTCATTGTGGCACTCACGGGCGGTGGACCTGGAGATTCCTCGCAATCCATGTCGACCTTTATGTATGATCTGTATTTCAAACGTCAGGATGCGGGCTATGCAGCGACGCAAGGGGTGTTCATGGCGGTCATCATCCTTGTCATTAGTGTCGCAGCGCTGACTTATTTCAAACGAAAGGAGACCGAGGTGTGATGGATAACGCCTATAAACGCAAGAAAAGATGGTACTCCTTCCTCGCACTATTGATTACATTGCTACACCTCATTCCATTTTATATTTTGGTGACGACTTCATTAAAGGGGATAGGAGATTTTAGTTCAAAATGGCTGTTTCCGAAAGCGCTGCACCTTGAAAACTTCCGCACAGCATGGACAGAGGCTCAGCTTGGCCAGTCCTTTTTGAATACAGTGATCATTACGTTCAGCTCCGCTGTATTGCTCATTATATTTGGATCTCTTGCAGCCTATCCGCTCGCAAGAAGGAACACCAAGCTGAATAAAGCAGTCTATGTTTTATTTATTGCCATTATGGTCATTCCGCCGCTCACAGCCCTTGTCCCGCTCTATAAAATGGTCGTTCAAATCGGGATGATGAACACCTATCAAATTGCTATTTTAAATAATGTGGCTGCTTTTTTGCCGCTGACGATTTTCTTATACGCAGGCTTTATCCGGTCGACCATTCCAAAGGAGCTTGAAGAAGCTGCCCGTATTGATGGAGCAGGGACACTCAGAGTTTTTTTCACTGTCGTTTTTCCGCTTCTAAAGCCCATTACCGCTTCTGTATTAATCATTGCCTGCGTGTATATTTGGAACGACTATCAATTTGCTATCTTCTTTTTGCAAGATAAAGAGATGCATACACTCACGGTCGCCTTATCCCATTTTTTTGGTCAAAATCAGCATCAGCTTCAGCTCGTTGGTGCAGCTGCACTCATTGCGATGCTGCCAATGGTTACGATGTTTTTACTTTTACAAAAATATTTTATCGCAGGGCTTTCACAAGGGTCTATCAAAGGCTAGCCCAATATGGATGTAAAAAGGAGAGTCGTCTATGTCTAAAATTACATTTATCGGTGCAGGGAGTACTGTGTTTGCTAAGAATATATTAGGAGATTGTTTGTTTGTTCTCGCCCTTGAAGGCTTTGAATTCGCATTATATGATATCGACCACAACCGGCTGAAAGAATCAGAAACGATGCTACGGCATTTAAAAGCAAATTACGGTGCAAATGTGACCATCCAGTCCTATCAAAACCGGAAAGAAGCCTTACAGGATGCGAAATATGTCATCAATGCCATCCAGGTCGGAGGCTACCGTCCAAGTACTGTCATTGATTTTGAAATACCTAAAAAATATGGATTAAGACAAACGATTGCAGATACGGTAGGGATCGGTGGCATCTTCCGTTCCCTGCGAACCATTCCTGTCATGCTTGACTTTGCAAAGGATATGGAAGAGGTTTGCCCAAGTGCTTTATTGTTAAATTACACAAACCCTATGGCTACATTGACAGGTGCAATGCTGCGCTATACTCAGGTTCAAACAGTTGGTCTCTGTCATAGTGTGCAAGTGTGTACAAAGGACCTATTTGAATCTCTTGAAATGGAACATGAAGGCATTGAAGAAAAAATTGCCGGCATTAACCATATGGCATGGTTATTAGAGGTAAAACGGGATGGTAAAGACTTGTATCCAGAAATCAAAAGACGAGCAAAAGAAAAGCAGCAATCACGGCATCATGATATGGTTCGTTTTGAACTGATGGATAAATTCGGCTACTATGTCACAGAATCCTCAGAGCACAATGCCGAATACCATCCATATTTCATCAAATCACGGTACCCTGAACTAATCGGTCAGTTTAACATTCCGCTAGACGAATATCCGAGACGCTGCGAGGAACAAATCAACAATTGGAATACAATGAAGCATGACCTTGTAGGAAACACAAAGATCACACATACCCGCTCTAAAGAATATGGTTCCCGTATCATTGAAGCCATCGAAACGAACGTTCCCTTTAAATTTGGCGGAAATGTTCTAAACACTGGCGGGCTCATTGACAACCTGCCTAAAAAAGCCTGTGTAGAAGTACCGTGTGTGGCAGATCGAAGCGGCATCATGCCATGCTATGTCGGAGAGATCCCTGAACAATTGGCTGGACTCAATCGAACGAATATCAGCTCACAGCTGATGACAATTGAAGCAGCAATCAGCGGTAAAAAAGAACACATTTATCAAGCGGCTTTACTGGATCCACACACAAGCGCTGAACTATCAATTGATGACACCATTAAATTATGTGATGAACTCATTGAAGCACATGGAGAGATGCTGCCAAATTATATAGAACCAAATCAATATGCCGCATCAACCAAATAATATCAATGAACCAGCCTCTACCTGATGCACAGCGCATCAGGTTTTTCTTATGAAGCAAAAAGAAGATTGACTGAGGGCCATTTTCATATTATGATTTTTCTAAAGTTAACCAATAGTTAACCAAAAATATACCATGAATTTTTGGTATTCTCGTGTCATATGTCACAAACAAACCAGATGATCACAACGTAAACCAAAACTGCCGTTTGATTTGACAAAGAGTGTATACAGATGAATGCCCGTTAGATGAGACAATGACGATACATACACACCCTTTAAGCATGACATTCTTTAACAAAGAGGAGAGAGGGAACATGACCAAAACAGATGTACAAACGTTGAAAAATTATATTGGCGGACAATGGATTGAGGCAGAAACAAGTCAAACAGAGGCAGTGTATAACCCTGCTACTGGCGAAATCATCGCGGAAGTGCCGCTTTCAACAAAAACAGATGTTGAACGTGCGGTACAAGCAGCACAGGAAGCGTTTACTACTTGGTCTAAAACTGCTGTTCCCCGGCGTGCACGCATTTTATTTAAATACCAACAGTTACTCGTTGAGAACTGGGATGAGCTGGCTGAACTCGTAACGATTGAAAACGGAAAAAGTGTAACAGAGGCAAAAGGAGAAGTGCAGCGCGGGATTGAATGTGTGGAATTTGCTGCGGGCGCACCGACGTTAATGATGGGAAAACAGCTGCCAGATATTGCGACTGGACTTGAATCAGGCATGTACCGCTATCCAATTGGCGTCATCGGCGGCATTACGCCATTTAACTTTCCAATGATGGTTCCATGCTGGATGTTCCCACTTGCCATTGCCTGCGGAAATACATTTGTTTTAAAACCTTCAGAACGAACTCCTATTCTTGCGGCACGGTTAGCTGAGCTGTTTGAAGAAGCGGGTCTTCCAAAAGGTGTTCTCAACATCGTTAATGGAGCTCATGATGTCGTCAACGGCCTGCTTGAACATCAAAAGGTCAAAGCCATATCATTTGTCGGATCTCAGCCAGTCGCTGAATATGTCTATAAAAAAGGAACGGAGCATGGCAAACGTGTCCAAGCACTTGCAGGCGCAAAAAATCATTCCATTGTCCTCAAAGATGCGGATTTAGACGCGGCAACGAAACAAATCATCGGGGCTGCCTTTGGATCAGCAGGAGAGCGCTGCATGGCTGCAGCCGTTGTCGCAGTGGAAGAAGAAGTGGCTGATGAGTTGATTCAAAAATTAGTGGATGAATCAAACGAGCTCGTCATTGGAAACGGAATTAATGAAGAGGTCTTTCTTGGGCCAGTCATTCGAAAGGAACATAAAGAACGAACGCTTCAATACATCCAGTCAGGGATTGAAGAAGGAGCAAGCCTCATTCGTGATGGCCGGCAAGACCACGAAACAAATGGAGAAGGGTATTTCGTCGGACCGACGATCTTTGATCATGTCACAAATCAAATGAAAATTTGGCAGGACGAGATTTTCGCCCCAGTCTTATCAATTGTCCGTGTTTCTTCATTAGCAGAAGCCATCGACCTGTCCAATCAATCAAAATTTGCGAATGGTGCCTGCCTGTATACGGACAGCGCATCAAGCATAAGAGAATTTCGCGAAAACATCGAAGCGGGCATGCTCGGTGTAAACATCGGTGTACCCGCACCAATGGCATTCTTCCCGTTTTCCGGCTGGAAGGATTCTTTCTACGGGGACTTGCATGCCAATGGAACAGACGGAGTGGAGTTTTACACAAGAAAGAAAATGGTCACCGCTCGTTATATGTAATCATAAGAAGAAAAAATGCAGCTCCCCATAGGAGACTGCATTTTTTTGTTGTCTTCTAGTCAAAAAGTAAGGGTTTTCATCGTGATTACAGCAAGGTTTTGCACTAGAAATCATTCTTTCTATTCATTCTTCATCAGTCCCTATCAACATATTTTGAAATTGGGCCTAAACCCCAATATTAGGAAGATGAAAACAGGAGGAAATGAAACGATGAGGACGAGGATGAAGTGCGGCGTTGGTTTATTGATTCTTGCTTTGGTACTGAGCTTTTTACCGGTATATGATGCGAGTGCGGCAAGCACAACAATTGCAAAACGTGTAGGAAATGCCAACCCGCTCATAGACCACCACTTGGGCGCTGATCCATTTGCGCTCACCTATAACGGAAGAGTGTACATTTATATGTCGAGTGATGACTATGAATATCACAGCAACGGAACGATTAAGGATAATTCTTTTGCCAATTTGAATAGGGTCTTTGTCATCTCTTCAGCAGATATGGTGAACTGGACAGATCATGGCGCGATTCCAGTAGCTGGGGCAAATGGAGCAAATGGCGGCAAAGGAATTGCCAAATGGGCAGGTGCTTCCTGGGCTCCATCAGCAGCGGTGAAAAAAATCAATGGGAAGGATAAATTTTTCCTTTATTTCGCGAACAGCGGCGGAGGGATTGGCGTTCTGACAGCAGACTCCCCCATCGGTCCATGGACAGATCCTATCGGAAAAGCACTCGTCACGCCAAATACACCAGGGATGGCTGGAGTTGTATGGCTTTTTGATCCTGCCGTTTTTGTAGATGATGACGGCACTGGTTATCTATATGCCGGTGGAGGTGTTCCAGGCGGTTCTAATCCAACGCAGGGACAATGGGCGAATCCTAAAACAGCAAGAGTTCTAAAACTAGGACCTGATATGACAAGTGTGGTAGGCAGCGCGTCAACCATTGATGCTCCTTTTATGTTTGAAGATTCGGGGATGCATAAGTATAACGGAACCTATTACTATTCCTATTGCATCAACTTTGGCGGCTCCCACCCAGCAGATAAACCACCTGGTGAGATCGGTTATATGACGAGCTCAAGTCCGATGGGTCCCTTTACGTATAGAGGGCACTTCCTGAAAAATCCGGGTGCATTTTTCGGGGGAGGCGGTAATAACCATCATGCTGTGTTCAATTTTAAAAACGAGTGGTATGTCGTGTATCATACCCAAACGGTCAGCTCTGCTTTATACGGATCAGGAAAAGGCTACAGATCTCCGCATATTAATAAGCTTGTGCATAATGCTGACGGTTCTCTTCGAGAAGTCGCAGCCAATTTTGAAGGGGTTAAACAGCTTTCCAATCTGAATCCTTATCAGCGTGTAGAAGCTGAAACATTCGCATGGAATGGACGCATTTTAACAGAGGCATCTTCAGCTCCAGGCGGACCGGTCAATAACCAGCATGTCACAAACATTCAAAACGGAGATTGGGTGGCTGCCAGTAACGTCGATTTCGGATCAAACGGCGCGAGAACATTTAAAGCGAATGTAGCATCAAATACAGGCGGGAAAATAGAAGTACGCCTCGGAAGTCCTGACGGCAGACTCGTCGGAACACTGAATGTCCCTTCCACAGGGGGAACAAATAACTGGCGAGAAGTAGAAACGGCAGTAAATGGAGTAGCAGGCGTGCACAACGTATTTTTTGTTTTTACTGGAACAGGTGCAAACCTATTTCAATTTGATTCCTGGCAGTTTACTCAAAGGTAAATAAGAAAGACAAGATGATAGGAGAGTGGAAGAATTTGATGTCAATGATCAAAAAACCAATCTGCACTTTATTGATCTGCTTCACCATGCTGTCTGTCATGTTCATCGGACCTGGCGTAACTGAGGTTTCAGCAGCAGATGCCAATATTAATATCAATGCGGAAAGACAAGTGATTCGCGGCTTTGGTGGAATGAATCATCCGGCTTGGATTGGTGATTTGACCGCACCTCAAAGGGAAACCGCCTTTGGCAACGGGCAGAATCAATTAGGATTTTCCATTCTAAGAATTTTTGTAGATGAGAACAGAAATAATTGGCACAGAGAGGTCGCCACTGCCAAAAGAGCAATAGAGCATGGAGCTTTGGTGATCGCTTCACCTTGGAACCCTCCAAGCAATATGGTAGAGACCTTCAACCGGAATGGTACATCTGCAAAGCGGCTGAGATACAATCAATACGCCGCATATGCTCAGCATCTGAACGATTTTGTGACGTATATGAAAAATAATGGCGTCAATCTCTATGCTATATCTGTACAAAATGAGCCCGATTATGCACACGAATGGACATGGTGGACTCCTCAGGAAATCCTGCGTTTCATGAGAGAAAATGCTGGCTCCATTAATGCCCGCGTGATCGCGCCAGAATCCTTTCAATACCTTAAAAATATATCAGATCCTATCCTAAACGATCCGCAGGCGCTTGGAAACATGGACATTCTCGGAGCCCATTTGTACGGAACCCAAATCAGTCAGCTTCCGTATCCTCTTTTCAAACAAAAGGGAGGGGGAAAGGAGCTTTGGATGACAGAGGTCTACTACCCGAATAGCGATAACAATTCAGCGGACCGCTGGCCTGAAGCATTAGGAGTTTCAGAGCATATTCACCATTCGATGGTAGAAGGGGACTTTCAGGCATATGTTTGGTGGTACATCCGCAGATCCTACGGCCCTATGAAAGAAGATGGTCTAATCAGCAAACGTGGTTACAACATGGCGCATTTCTCCAAGTTTGTACGCCCAGGATACATCAGAATTGATGCAACGAAAAGTCCTGAACCGAATGTTTTCGTATCAGCCTATAAAGGAAACAACCAGGTCGTCATTGTCGCGATTAACAAAAACAATACAGGAGTCAATCAGCACTTTGTGATGCAAAACGGAACTGCTTCACAAGCGTCAAGATGGATCACAAGCAGCAACAGCAACCTTCAGCCTGGTACAGACTTAAATATATCAGGTAATCAATTTTGGGCTCATCTCCCGGCTCAAAGTGTGACAACATTTGTGGTCAAACGCTAAAATGAATTGAATCACCAAAAGCCAATTTTCTCATTTCAAAAGAAAATTGGCTTTTTTTATGCAAATAGGAAGTTGATTTTTTCACTATGTCCTTACATTGGGTATAATAATGGCAATGACTTCAGGAGAGTGATCAATGTATGCCAAAGCTTCAAAGCAAAGTATTAATGATCGATGACGAAAAAGAAATCTTGGAATTAATTAACACTGTATTAACAAGGGAAGGCATTGATCGCGTCATCACTGCTTCAACTGCCCGTGATGGGCTTGCAAAATTTCATCAAGAACAACCCGATCTTGTCATACTTGATATTATGCTGCCAGACGGTGAAGGCTATGATATTTGCAGACAAATCAGAGAGACCTCCCATGTTCCGATTATCTTTTTATCAGCAAAGGGAGAAGAATCCGACAAAATTGTAGGACTTGCCATCGGCGGAGATGACTACATTACAAAACCATTCAGTCCAAAGGAAGTCGCCTACCGGGTGAAAGCGCAGCTGAGAAGGATCTCATACTTGCAGTCAACTCAAGCCGATCCCGTGATCAAAAAAGGGCCGTTTGAGTTAAACGAGCAGCAAGCAGAACTGACTAAAAATGGTGCGATCATTGAGCTCACGCCGAAAGAGCTTCTGCTGATGACCTACTTCTTGCAGCATCCGAACCGCGTTATCAGTAAAGAAACGCTTTATCAAACCGTTTGGGGAGAAGATTTCTTCGGTTCTGACAATACGGTAATGGTTCATATCCGAAGACTTCGGGAAAAAATAGAGGATTCCCCGTCAACACCAGAGTTTCTCGTCACCGTCAAAGGGCTTGGTTATAAATTAGTTGTAAAGGATGCGTAAAAATGAAATGGCGATTAACAGGCAGGTATATGGTCTCTGTCATTATCGTGACCATTATCACGGTCTTTATCAACTTATTCGGATTTATGATTTGGCTCGTACTTCAGGCAAACAGCCAGCATAACGAGGAAAATACGCCCGAAACCTTCACAAGATCATTTGAACAATACGTCTCTTTTTCTGATCAAGGAATTTCCGTAAACAAAGAAGGGCAGAAAGCCTTAAAACAACAGAAAGCATGGATTCAAATATTAGATGAAAATGGCCAAGACGTGTATCATGCGCAGGCACCTAAAGGATTAAAGAACAAATATACACCGATAGAAATCGTGAACTTACATAAATATAAAGATAAGCAATTATTATCGACCATTTATGCTGGCGGAAAAAAAGTAAAGGGCAAAGAATACAGCTACTTTATCGGATTTAAAGACCCTTCCATCGGAAAGTACCTATTCTCGTTTGACACGAAGGACTTAGTAACAAGATTCAATATCGGGACGATGATTTTATTATCAATTGATGCCATCATAGCGTTACTCATTGGTTACTTATTCAGCCGGCAGCTCACAAAACCGCTCGCCCGTGCCATTCATAGCATCCAGCGGCTGGCAAACGGCGATTACACGACAAATCTGCCTGCTAAAGGAATTTATAAAGATGTCTTCTATAATGTCAATCACTTATCAGAGCAGCTCGCTTCAAGCAAAAAAGAAAAAGACAAACTAGAGCAAATGCGGGAAGAATGGATCAGCCATATTTCTCATGATATTAAAACGCCGCTAGCTTCTATTCAAGGCTATGCAGAAATCATGAAAGACCAAAAGTATCCTCTTTCAAACCAGGACATTAGACATTACGCGGGCATCATTGAGAATAAATCATTGTATATCAAAGATGTCATGGAGGATCTGAATTTAACAACAAGGCTGAAAAATAACGGCGTCATGCTAAATAAAGAGCTGGTCAACATTGTGTCACTGTTGCGGGAAACGTTAATTGATATTTTAAACGATTCAAGATATGCCGATCAGACGATTGAGCTTCAAACGAATGAAGACAAGCTCATGCTGAATATTGATAAAATCCTCATTCGAAGAGCGGTCACCAATCTGATTTTAAATGCCCTCGTTCACAATGATCCTGATGTGACGATTATTGTACAGCTTGAACAAAAAGAAAGAACCCATATTACGATTCAAGACAACGGCAGAGGAATAGAAGAGACAGAGCTGGAAAAAGTGTTTGACCGCTATTACAGAGGGACAAATACAGGAGTTTCGCATGCAGGCTCTGGTCTTGGGATGGCTATTGCAAAGGATATTATCGTCAAGCACGGCGGGGATATCACGATCCGTAGCAGTGTAGGAAAAGGAACAACAATTGACATCCAACTACCAGCATGAAAACATACAAAAAAAACGGTTCTGATCAACAACAGAACCGTTTTTTCATCTATTATTTATTCTGAAAACACTTTGATGCCTTTCACAATGTTCCAAATGAAGAAGTAGATAGCAACAAGGAATGTTACTGCATATGTCGCAATTAAGAAAGGCCCCGCATGGCTGATATCTTTCATACCAAGTAAACCTGAACCAAGGATGCCAATACCAAAAATCAAATAAGGAATAATATGCGTCCATAATGATTTTTTCGCATGATATTTCACGTCGTCCTGACCTAAGAAATAGACGATAATTGGGAACAAAAATGGTGCAAAAAAGATACTAAAGTAACATAATGAAGACAAGATTTTATTTTCTCTCAAAACGTTTCACCTCTATGATTTATTCACTACAAACCCATTGTACTACCTGAACCTTAACCTGTATTAATCCGAACCTTACAGCAACCTTAAACTTATTTACCTTTTAAAATAATTTATAAACGACATACTATAATATAGGTATTTAAATCTATCTTACCGAAAAAAATAGTTGACTTTGGTTTATCCTGTGTTTACAATAAAGTCGTAACCGATGCAGGAGTGTTACTGATATCATCAGGCACCACCAAGTCAGGTAAACATGTTGTACATTTGTACGTTGTTTGCTGAGATTTTGGTGTTTTTTTATGCTTTTTTTAGCAGTTTTAGGTAAGGTGGGATGAAGATGTTCACCGTCGTTAAAGTTTTAAACAATAATATCGTATTAGCTCTAACAGACACGCAAAATGAAGTAGTTGTTTTTGGTACAGGAATAGGCTTTAAGAAGAAAAAAGGTGATACTCTTGATGAGAGCGCTGTCAGTAAGACATTTTATTCTGATCAGACGTCTCCATTAGAATCTCAACTTGCCGCTATCCCAACTGATATCCTTTTATTAACTGAAAAAATCATTCATATGGGCGAAGAGATGTTGAATAAAAAATTAGGTTCCAGCATGCTGTTTTCGCTATCTGATCATCTTACCTTTTCAATTCAAAGGCATCAAGAAAAAATGGAATATGAAAACCCTATCGTATGGGAAATTCCACATCTATATTTTCAAGAATATCAAATTGGGAAAAAAGCACTTAAAATTATTCAAAAAATGATGGGAATTTCCTTTGAAGATACAGAAGCTTCACTCATTGCCCTTCATTTTGTAAACGCTCAAATAGATGGTCAGTCTATGGGAGATACGATCAAAATGACCCATCTCACGAAGGAAATCGTTAAGATTATTCAAAACATTTTCGAGATGGTATTAGATAAATCATCGATAGATTATTCGAGGTTTATCACTCATTTGAGATATTTTATTGTCAGACAAGAAACAAATCAACCGCCTCAGCAGATGGATGATTCATTAAAAGAATTAATTCAGGATCGTTATATGAAGAGCTATGCATGCGGTTTGATTATTAAAGAAATGTTAAAGCGTGAATTTAATTGGAATGTCACAGAAGACGAACTTGTTTTTCTAGTCATTCATATTGAAAGAATCACAAAGAAACATCAACAGAATACATGATTTCTTTTAGGCGTGTTATGAAAAAGCATTAACCTAAACAAATCTCCATTTAGAAGAATGGTCTTTCTAATGGTGGATTTTGTTTAGGTTTTTTTTGTGAAAATGAAGGGGTGAAGACATGAAAAACAAAGAATTGGCGCAAGAAATTATCAAATTAATCGGCGGAACAGGCAATATATCTCAAAGCTGGCATTGTATTACGAGGCTGAGATTTAATATCAACGATGAAAAACAGGTAAAAGTAGATGAACTGAAAACAGTAGATGGAGTGCTCGGAGCGCAATTCCAAAGCGGACAATTCCAAGTCATTATTGGAGCAAAAGTTGCAGAAGTCTATGAGGAAATCGACCAATTGATTGGTGACAGCAGCAATGATTCTTCTACTGCTAAAAATACGTCAAAGATGAATCCAATCGAAGTCGTATTCGATGTCATTAGCGGAATTTTCACACCGATTTTGCCGGCGATTGTTGGTAGTGGATTGATTAAAGGGATCATGGCTTTGTTCGTTAGTTTAGGCTGGCTGACAGAAAAAAGTTCTACCTATGCTGTACTACAAATCTTTTCAAATGCTGTCTTTTACTTTTTACCTTTCCTCATTGCTTATTCTGCAGCGAAGAAATTTAAAACACGAGAATCTCTCGCGATGGCACTCGCTGGGATTTTATTGTATCCCACGATGGTGGAAGGGGCAGCAAAAGGAGCAGACCCACTTAGTTTTTTAGGATTGAGTATTCCATTAAATAATTATACTTCTTCCGTTTTACCGATTATTTTAGGAGTACTGCTACTTAGCTTTATCGATAAGTGGATAACGAAAGTCATTCCAAAATCTTTAAGCATCGTATTTACACCGGTACTGAGCTTAATGATCACAGCGCCTCTTACACTAGCTTTCATAGCGCCTATTGGAAACGTTTTCGGTCAGTATTTAGAGATCTTTTTCACTTCTTTATTCCATTTTGCTGGACCGATTGCAGGTTTATTAATGGGAGGCCTCATGCCTTTAATTGTGCTAACTGGGATGCATTATGCATTCTTCCCTAGCACGTTTGCCAGCTTTGAAAAAGTTGGATACGATGTCATGCTGCTTCCGATGAACTTTATTGCCAATATGGCACAAGCAGGCGCCGTTTTAGGAGTCATCATTCGCACAAAACGAGTAGAAACAAGGTCTTTGGCATTATCAACATTGCTTCCGAGTTTCTTTGGTATCACAGAACCAGCCATTTATGGAGTCACACTGAGATTGAAAAAGCCTTTCTATGCTTCATTAATTGGCGGGGCAGTTGGCGGATGTTTTTATGGTTTATTTTCAGTCAAAACGACAGCATTTTCAATTCCAGGTATTACATCTCTGCCAACTTACATTATGAAAGGCACAAACAATTTCCAGCTCGCTTTAATTGGAATAGCGCTGAGCTTTTTGGTCTCACTGCTTGTCACTATGTTCCTTGGTTTTAAAGAACCTGCCAGAAAAGAAGAAGGTCAGCCGCTAAAACAAGGAAAGTCATCTAAAGATTCAGAGCATGCAGTCAATCAACAAGCTGCCAGACAAGTAAATCCTTATGAAGTACAAGCACCTATAACTGGTCAGGTCGTTCCTTTATCTGAAGTCAATGATGCCGTCTTCTCAAGCGAAATGATGGGCAAGGGAGTAGCGATTATGCCTGATAAGGGGGTGGTACAAGCACCGTTTTCCGGAAAAGTAGTGACCGTTACACCTACTAAACATGCAATAGGTTTGGTTTCAGATGATGGGATTGAATTATTAATACATGTAGGGATTGATACCGTCAGCCTAAATGGTCAATTCTTTGAGGTATTGGTGGAAGAAGGAGATGAAATCAACATTGGGGATCATTTATTATCATTTGATATAGAAGGAATTCAATCAAAAGAATTAAATGTCGTGACACCTATTATCGTCACTAATTCCTCGAAGTACCTGGATGTCATCCATACAGGTGACTCTTATGTCAACGCAGGAGAAAATAAACTCTTAATGCTCATTCATTAATCATAAATAGAAGGGATGATTGAAATGAAAGAATTAAAAAAAGGTTTTTCAGATAATTTCCTATGGGGTGGCGCAACAGCTGCCAATCAAATAGAGGGCGCATATTTAGAAGGCGGGAAAGGGCTGTCAACTTCAGACTACGCGGCATATAAAGATCCCTATGCACAAGGAAAAGTGAACAACTTTACATTCGATGTTAGTTCAGCTGAACTAAACAAATACAAGGAAAATCCTGATGCATTTGATTTCCCAAAAAGACGCGGAATTGATTTTTATCATCGTTATGAAGAAGATATCGCACTGTTTGCAGAAATGGGATTTAAAGTCTTTCGTTTGTCCATCTCATGGGCAAGAATCTTTCCAACAGGTTTAGAGGATAAGCCGAATGAAGAAGGATTGGCTTTTTACGATAAAGTATTTGATGAATGTGCGAAATATGGAATTGAACCGCTAGTAACGATGTCTCATTATGAAATGCCGATTACCTTAACAGAGAAATATAATGGATGGATGAGTAGAGAGCTTGTCCCATTGTTCGAAAAATACGCACGGGCGATTTTAGAAAGATATAAAAACAAAGTGAAATATTGGATTACATTTAATGAAATGAATATGAACCTCAATAGTCTTTATACAGGTGCTGGCATTTTAGAGGATTTAGTAGACCATAAATTACAGGCTGCTTACCAAGCATCTCACCATCAATTTGTGGCAAGTGCATTAACAGTGAAGGCAGCGAAGGAAATCATTCCAGATGTCCAAATTGGCTGTATGATTAACCAAATCGAAGCCTATGCAAAAACAACAAAACCAGAGGATCAGCTGCAGGCAGTCAAATCGAATCAATTGAATATGTTCTATCCTGATGTTCAAGCTAGAGGCGAATATCCAACATACATGGTGAAATATTTTGCTGATAATCAAATCAAGCTGGATATTGAAGAGCAGGATGAACAAATTTTGAAAGAGGGCACTGTTGACTTTGTTGCAATCAGCTACTATATGTCACACGTAGCAGAAGCGCGTGAAGATGCCGCTGAGCTAGCGGGTACGTTTGACAGCCCGATTAAAAATGAACACTTGGAATTATCACAATGGGATTGGCCGATCGATCCAATGGGTCTGCGCATTTCATTAATTAAACTGTATGACAGATACCAAAAGCCTTTATTTGTTTGTGAAAATGGACTTGGCGCAAGAGATACATTGACACAAGATGGAAAAATCCACGATGATTATCGAATTGATTATTTGAAAAAACATATTGAACAGATGAAAGAAGCAGTAAAAGAAGGTGTTGACTTAATGGGATACACACCTTGGGGCTGTATTGACTTAATCAGCTGCGGAACATCTCAAATGACTAAACGCTATGGTTTGATCTATGTGGATCAAGACGACCTAGGAAATGGGACACTGAATCGTTACCGTAAAGATTCATTTTTCTGGTACAAAAATGTAATTGCATCAAATGGAGAAGACCTATAAAAGCAGATTGAATGATGAAAAACACCATCTCAGGGCGCCTTAACCGGCTGCATGCGATGGTGTTTTATTTTTCACGAAAACATCTCTTGACCTTGAAGTATAGTTCAACCTTTATAATGTAATTATAGTAAGACAAAATCACAAAAAAGGAGTAACAATGGAGTTGATGACTAGAGGTGAACTTGCCAAACAAACTGGAATAAGCCCTGCCGCAATTCGTTACTATGAAGAACACAACATTTTACCTGTCCCGAGACGCCGTTCGAACGGTTATAGACTATACACAGAAGATTACATTGTGAAAATTCAATTGATCAAAGATGCCAAATCATTAGGTTATTCACTAAAGGAAATAAAAGAAATATTGGAAATGCTGAGTCAAGACATAGAACTAGATACTTTAAAAAGAATTGTAAAACATAAACATGAAGAAATTGAAAAGAAAATCAAAAGCCTGCGCCTCATTCAAGACCTTTTATCTAACTTATTAAAGACTCCTGAGAAAGAAGTACAAGTGTATCTCAAATCATTTCGTGTGATGAATGAGGATGACGAATAAACATATCTGCTTAAAGGAGAGAAAATACAATGAGTGTCGAAATTTTTAACGGAGAACGTTCTGAAGAAAGTATTCAATTTGAAACATTATTCACGTCCCAAAGTAATAAAGAGAGTTTTGCTAGTGTCGAAAAAACCAAAAACTTTCTATCTCAAATAGAAAATATGAAGCCTTATGCAATCGGAGACGATGTAAAATTAGTGAGTGAAATAAAGGAGCAAATTTTCGAAGGAATGCAGGTTTTCACATTGAATGACCAAATGTCGAAAAAGCAAAAGGTGATTCTCTATATACATGGTGGCGCTTGGGTAAACCAGCCTCTTAATTTCCATTGGTGGTACATGGATAAAATGGCTCAATCCCTTAATGCCAAAGTGGTCGCTCCTATATATCCTAAATTACCTCATTATAGCTACCAAGATACTTATCCAAAAATCTTAAATCTATATAAAGAAATACTAAAAACGGTTGAGAGTACCGATCAATTAACAATTATGGGAGATTCAGCGGGCGGAAATATCTCACTTGGCTTGGCGCATCTCTTAAAGATGGAAAGTCTGCCGCAGCCGAAGGATATTATTTTATTATCTGCATGTGTTGATATGAGTTTAAGCAATCCTCTTATATCTGAATATGCCGATAAAGATCCCATTCTAGCGCCAGAAGGAATAGATGTCATTACAAAAATGTGGGCAGCAGATAAAAAGATAACTGACCCATTAATCAGTCCAATTCACGGGGACTTCCATGGTCTTGGGAAGATCACTCATTTTATTGGAACACATGATATTTTATATCCAGATGCACTAAAGCTTGATGAAAAGCTAACAGAACAAGGAATTGACATGAAAACCTTTGTTTATCCAGAAATGCTGCATGTGTTTGTCGTCATGCCAATCCCTGAGGCACAAGATGCTCAGGAAAAAATCATTCAGGTGATAAATAGTTAGGTCTTTTTCACACATCAAAATGCTCTGACTTAAATATTCGAAAAAATAGGCTGCTTACTGAAAGCAGTCTTTTTCCATTCAACATGAAATACATTTAGATTGTCAATTCACCTCAGATTAAAAATTCCTTAAATTCCAATTTTTGTTTACAACGCACGAATTTCCTATTAATATGATACATATTCGGTTCTTCACCGGTTCATAAAGGAGAGTGACATGATGAGTGTTTTCTTTCTTCATCCTATGGCGCTGATCTTATTTACATTGCCTTTGTTATCTTTGATTTGGGGGATTGTTGGCTACTGCATCTTTAAGCGAGTTTATATCGTTCTTATCATCACATTTGCCATCTCCACTATTTTCATATTTGCCTATACTGGGTTTGACATGTCAAATATGTATTGGGTCGTGTTGATGACCTTTTTATGCATGTGTACCTCTGTCATCACAAAAATCATTCGCTATATGTATGCCCGCTATAAAAGAGCATAACGAAAAAGCTGATATTCACAAAAATCAGCTTTTTCCATATAGAAATAGATGGCGAACTAGTCAAAGTGAAAATTGGGGAACTGATGCCACTCAAATATACTAGAAGTTGATGTACGACCTAGACTTAGCAGGAAGAGGGACGCATCAAGCGTTCTCTTTGTTACATTCCAGATAACTGAAAAATCGCTCCACAAAATCAGCCCCATGTATTTTCTCCATATGCGCTGTGTTAAAAATATATTGTTCCATCTGCTCAAGCTTGCGCAGGCTGCGTACCAGTACTTTCCGATCCTCGTCAGAAAGGTGAGGGTCATGATTTATCTTCAGCAATGCCTGTTTGACACGCGCGGAGACCTTTTCAACATATAGATGGTTTTTGGAAGCTGGCGGAATACATTGCGACAGGTCACAGCCTGTAAAGCGAACACCGTCAAGAATGCAGTTTTCAAAGTTGGCGATCAGCTTTTGTTTACCATTTCCCTCAAACGTTATATCCACTAGCTTACCTGTAAAAGTGCAATGAACAATATTCGCTGCTTGTAAAATGCGGTCATTAAACCTACATTGATAAAATGTACAGTTGATAAACACAGCATTCTCCAATGTCATTCCTCTCATATCACAGGAGGAAAATTCGCAATTCGTAAAAACAGCCTCGCCTTTAGCAATCCCAACAGAGCGCAAATCGGAACGAATAAAAGTACAATGCTCAATCGTACTACCTGCAAAAAATCTCGCATTCGTCAGATCACACGTATTAAATACAAGATGACGCAGCTGACAGCTCCAAAATATAGGTGAATGAACATTCGAGTTGCTAATCGTCGATCCGCTTATCGTTTCGTGTTCATACCTGACAATATCAGAAAATATTTCATTGTCTACTGACATACCAGACTCAAGCCTTCTCATTGTGATCACCTATCATTTCTTCAGAATCTTTTACCAGGATGAATACCTTCCAAAAGTTCATTTCTGTTTCACTCAACGGCTGGCATTGACAAGTTATTATATCATAAAGCTCGAAACATAAAGAGAGCGGTCATCGTTTTGAAATCGCTTATCTTGCAATGTGTCTTTCACACTCACTTTAAATCATAAGGGGGACAAAAGAATGAAAAGACAAAAGCCTTGAGAATTAGGCTTTTTTTGTTTCTCCATGGTATATATCCGTGACGATTTTTAAAAAAGCCTTCAAAGCACGTGTTTTATATCGACCTTTCTTCACGACAATGCCAATTTTCCAGGGAATATATTGACTACTAATTGGTTTTACACAAATGTCCTCTTTATACATGTCCGTTAAAGGACTTGGAATGATCGCAACTCCTAATTCATCACGAACTAATGTCAAAAGCAAATCCCATTGTGTTGTGCTGTAAGCGACATCGGGAACAAAATGTTCCTTACGGCAGCTTTCTAAAATCACTTGACTTAACGCAAATGAAGAATCAAACAATATCCATTTATCCTCTTTAAGCTGTTCGAGCGAGAGCTGTTGTTCATCTTTTAAAGCGTGATTTTTTGGTAAACAAGCCACAAACGGCGCTTCAAAAATGAGTTGTTCTTCTAATTCATGACTTTGGGCAGGTATGACAATAAAGGCCGCATCTACTTCGCCTTTCTCAACGAGTTTTTCTACATGTAAGCCGCCCTCCTCAATCATTTCGAGCGTCACATCTGGATGCTTTTGAGTAAAAGCTTTTGCCACTTTCGAAAAGAAAAAGGTACCAATTATTTGCGGCAGACCGATCTTTAAATGGCCGCGAATATGCGTGTCGGTATCACCCAGCTCCATTTGCAATTCATTCATTTGCTGCAGTACCGCGATCGCTTTTTCATATACAAGCTCTCCTTCATCCGTTAACTTGAAAATTCGATTTGACCGATCGAAAAGGATGACACCCAGTTTTTTCTCTAATTTTTGAATGGTTTTAGAGAGGGAAGGCTGGGCGATAAAAAGCTTTTCACTTGCTCTTGAAAAACTTCCACAATCCGCAATCGTTTTAAATATTTCAAAGTCCCGTATGTTCATTTTACCCTCCATTATTCCAATAAGGCATACTCATTATGATGATGATATATTGTACATGATAAACGTTTATTTTTACACTTTGATTAAGGAGGGGTTAAGATGTCTACATGTAAAGTTGCTGTTGTTCAAGCTGCTTCTGTCATTATGGATAAAGAAGCAAGTACTGAAAAAGCCATTTCGTTAACACTTGAGGCCGGAGAAAAAGGAGCCAATATTGTTGTATTTCCTGAAGCTTTTATACCAGCTTATCCAAGAGGACTAGCTTTTGGCGCCACAGTAGGAAGCCGTTCTCCAGAAGGAAGAAAGGACTGGCTTCGTTACTTAGAAAATTCAGTTCCAGTTCCAAGTAGAACGACTGACAGATTAGGAGAAGCAGCCCGCAAAGCTGGTGTCTACCTCGTCATCGGTGTCATTGAAAGAGATGACGAATCAAGTCGCGGGACTTTATATTGTTCCGTATTGTTTTTCGGACCAGATGGAACCTTACTTGGAAAGCACCGTAAACTAAAGCCGACAGGTTCCGAGCGACTCATATGGGGAGAGGGGGATGGCAGCACACTGCCGGTTTTCGATACACCGTACGGTAAAATAGGCGCTTTAATTTGCTGGGAAAACTATATGCCATTAGCTAGAGCAGCGATGTATGCAAAAGGCGTCCAAATCTATATAGCCCCTACGGCAGATTCCAGGGAACTATGGCAATCTACGATTCGCCATATTGCCGCAGAAGGCCGATGCTTCGTTCTATCTTGTAATCAATATGTGAATAAAGAGATGTATCCTAAAGATTTAGCCTGCTATGATGAATTAGCATCTTCTCCTGATGAGATGTGCCGAGGGGGGAGTGCAATAGTCGGTCCTTTAGGCGAATATATAAAAGAACCTGTCTATGGTCAGGAAGAGATACTGCTGGCAGATCTTGATTTGCGTGATATTTCTTCTAGTCAATTCGACTTCGATGTAGTCGGGCATTATTCAAGACCTGATATCTTCCAACTCGTCGTGAATGAAGAAAAAAAAGAAAATGTGAAGTGGATGAATCGATGAAATCACACGAAAAAAGAGCAGCCATCAGCCGCTCTTTTTTTCGTGTGTCAACCTTGATGAGTTTTTAATGGACCTTTTGTGATATGAGTAAGATGAGCATTCATGTTAAAGATTTTAGCGTTGATGTCTGTTATTCCAAAGCTAGTGATTCTTTTAGAATGCATCTCAAGATAGTTTTCAGCTGCTTCTTTTGTTTCGAATAAGTAGATTCCGCCAGCCTCATTCTTCTCCGGATTCTCCGTCCATATTTTCCATATGAATCCGTCTTCCTCATTTATACTTTTCGCTAAATCAGCAAACTCTTTTGCCATTTCATCACCGAAAGGGCCTTTCATCTTAAAATCAACCTGTAATAAATGTGCCATCGTCATTCTCCTTATGTTGAAGTTGTAAAATACAGTTCCCCCAGCACTTCTTTCATTTGATACTGCTGCTGCGGAAGTTCTTTCTTCATAAAAGACCGTACATCTGATTGGTCAACATCGTACATCACTTCAATTTCTTTAGAAAATAGAAGTTTTTCTTTTTCGAGCAGGGTAGAAACAGCTGGGCGTTTTTTCGGTTCAAGTTCTTCAGTGTTTAAAGCTTGCTTTAATCCTTCAACATAGACTTCAAATGAGCGGCCACCCGTGATTTTGACTCCTTTATTTTCTTCGTTGACGAAGATGATCGTTGGGAAACCTCGAGCACCAAGGTCTCGAACTAGAGTAAAATCTTGATTTAATAATTCCTGGCCGCTTGGCAGCTCCGCTTCATGTACAATCACTTCTCCGTTAAGTCCAAGATCGTTGACGATGTCAATTAACACCGTGATATCCGATATATTTTGATTGAATGCAAATAGCGCTTCTCTCGCACGGCGTAAAAAAGTATAGGCTAGTGCATCATCATGATGTTTTTGAATCACTTTGAACACGCGAGAGGGGGGGTAGGAAGATTGAACAGGATTGTCAATCATTAAAGACCCATCAATTGGCATGCGGGAATGTTCTCCAACCTCTCTCCAGTGACCAGCCACATCAGCAGGTTTGTAAATTCCGTTTGCAGGATCAATTGGACCGCCATGCCATTTCTCTAACAGTCCACCCAACACAGTCTGAAAATGAAAATAATGTCCATATTGCTCTTTAAATCGACGCAGCACAGGTTCAATTGCCCAGCAATGCGAACAAATTGGATCTGTTACATAATAGAGCGTTATTGTTTTTTTAGGTTGCTGAAAATCAATGACCTGAATATCCTCTTCTTCACCTACACCACATACACCTGTTTCTATATCACAAAACATCTCATTGTTTTTCAATTTCATTTTCCTCCTCAAATTTTGTAGGAACGCTATTGCCTATCAGTTTGTTTGAATCAAGCAATGATTTACTTTACAATTAAATCTTAAGACACAATGAGTGAGACCAACACCAATAATTTCTTCAATTTGTTGTTTATCCAACAGATTGATAGATGTGTTGAAAAAGGAGGAGGGATAAGATGCCACAGCCCAAGACAGACCCTCGGGTCCTAAGAACGCGTAAGTTAATCATGGAGTCATTTATTAAACTTTCATCGAAAAAGGAATTTAAGGATATTACGATCAAAGATGTCACGGCAGAAGCCATGATCAACCGCGCGACGTTTTATTATCATTTTGAGGATAAATACGATTTGCTGGATAAAACACTATCAGAAGTATTATCGATTAATTTAGAAAGTATAAATTTCAATCATCGTAAACTAGATGAAGATACGATTATCAATATTTTTAAAGCACTAACGAATTTCCAACAATCTCTGCATAACCGCTGCCAAGTAGAATATGAAACTGAACTTGCTCCTATTGTGAGGGAGCAGCTTGAAATTATTTTTTATCAATTGTTAATCAATCAATATACAAATGTCGAAAAGCAAATTCTGAAGGTCACAGCTGTTTTTTTAAGTTGGGGAATTCACGGAGCTTCTGTTGAGTGGAGAAAAAATAGTTCGCACTTATCCTCAGAGGAGTTTATCAAATCAGCAGTGCCATATATCTTGTCAGGGATTGATTTTAAACAAGCAGATGGATGATTTGACAATTTTCAAAGGCTCCACTAATATAAATGCTATAGCATATAAATTTCATAGAGGGTGTTTACATGGATTTACAAGATTTAATAGGCTATCTCGTTCATCGTACCGATCTTAAAATGACAAATTATTTTACGAACAGGTTAAAGCCTTATGGCGTCACGCCTGAACAATGGAGTATTATTAGCATCCTGAGTAGTGAAAAGGGGACTACTCAAAAAGAATTGGCAGAAGGAATTGATAAAAATCAAACCACTGTCGTCAGAATGATCCAGTCTATGGAACGAAAAGGGCTTGTCAAAAAGACCTATAATGAACAAGACCGGCGCTCACATCACCTGCTTTTAACGGAAAAAGGGGACGAGGTCAAAAAGGCCATTCTTCCTGTTGTCATGGATGCACATCAAACGGTGACAAAGCAATTAAACGATGAAGAGATTCAACAATTAAAATTACTTTTAAACAAATTATTTCATTCACACTATGAATCTTAAAATGTCTAATCTGTAACGAACTATTTATGTCCGATATATGCTATGACATATAAATTGTATCAGCTGAAATTTTGTCCATTTGGACTTGAGTGTTTCAGTCAAATAACTTAGAAAGATGTGATCACGATTTTCATACTTATTCTGCAAATGATATTGGCTGCTTTCTTTTTTGTAACAGGATCGAAAATTATATCAGGGAAAATGGCAGAAGAGTTCAAACGATTTGGTTTACCTGCTTTTTTTAATGTTTTAACCGGAGCCTTTGAGCTCATAGGCGCAGCTGGAATGCTAATTGGCATATGGATGCCAACAATCGCAATATTATCAGGCTTATTGTTAGGAGGCACGATGCTGGCAGCTGCACTTACTCTGATCGTATTGGCCAAAGATCCCTTTAAAAAAGCAATCCCGGCACTTGTGTTATTCGCTCTCAGTATTGGGATCAGCTTGTACCACATTCTTTAAGTTCATATCAAGGTAAGTCACAAAACCTAAACAAATCTCCACTATTCTAATGGTGGATGATGTTTAGGTTTTTTAGCGATTGAATTGTTTTCGAAGAACTAAGCATGAGACAGCAAATACTGCAAAAGCGCCCGCTGATCCAGCAGCAAACACGAGCTCAGCTTGTTCTAGTTTGGACTTGAATAACAAAGGGACAGAAAGAATGAGAGCGGCACCACTAAAGCTCAATCCTAATATCAACATTGCTAGTAATTTATTCATCGAAACACCTCTTACACTCATAATGAAAACAATCGAAAAGAATCATATTTGGAGTGTATCATATAGTGACGGGCGAGTGCTTTCTTTTCATTAAAGCACTCGTAAAATAAACTTTTTTAAACGAACACTGTTCTTAACGAACGGTGTTCGTTATAATATAAATGAGATGTGACTTTAAACGATTTTCATAAAGAAGAGGAGATGCATACGATGACGGCATTATCTAAGGATCAAAAGCAAATCGCTATCATTGGAGGAGGACCTGGGGGGTTAACGCTCGCCTTAATACTGCAAAATTACGGTATACAAACAACCATCTATGAACGAGAGGTGCATGACAAGAGTCTTGAAAGAGGGGGCTCACTGGATATTCACGAAGAAACAGGCCAAAAAGCTTTAAAAGAAGCGGGAATTTATGAGGAATTTCAAAGGAACGCCCGCTATGAAGGAGAAGATTTCCGATTACTTGATAAGTCAGGAAAAATTTATTTAGATGAAGAAACGGAACCAGATCAAAAAGGCACCCGCCCAGAAATTGACCGTGGTGTTTTGTGCGAACTGCTGTTAGATCAAATTGATGCTGAGAACATCAAATATGGTTATAAACTAGAAAGTTGCGTTTCACTAGAAAACGGCATGACGGAGCTTCATTTTGAAAACGGAGTTGTCGAGACAGTTGATCTTTTAATTGGAGCAGATGGTGCTTTTTCTCGTGTGCGTCCTCTGTTAACAGATATTGATATTGAATACGCCGGACTCACGATGCTGGAACTGAATATCCTCAACGTAGAGGTGAATCACCCTGATTTAGCTGCATTTAATAAACGCGGGAAGATGTTTGCTTTAGCAGACCATAAAGGACTGATTGGTCAGTTAAACGGGGATGGACGAATAAAAGTGTATGCAAGCCTTATGGTAGAACGTAACTGGATTGAGGCTTGTGGTATTCCTTTTCATCAAGCGAAAGAAGCAAAAGAACAATTATTAGAGTTATTTAGTGATTGGGACGATCAGCTGAAAAATTATATTCGTTATGCAGAAGATGCCATCATTCCAAGACGGATTTATACGCTTCCTGTCGGTTTTAAATGGAACCGCCATAAAGGAGTAACGCTTATCGGTGATGCAGCTCATGTCATGTCACCATTCGCAGGGGAGGGCGTAAACATGGCGATGTTTGATGCAATGGAACTCGCACTTGCGATTGTCCGAAATCCTCATCATATCGAAAAGGCTATAGAAGAATACGAAGACATGATGTACGAATATTCATCGGAGAAAGCTCATGAATCAGAAAAAAGTTTAAAACTGTGTTTTTCAAAAAATGCTGCGGTCAAGCTTGCAGATATGATGAATTCTTTTCAAGAAAACGGAGATTGATGCTCAATTTACTATTTGACTTTGACATGTTATAAAGAGAGTATGAACAATTCAAATCGTCGTATTATCAGTCGTCGGTCTCAGCCGGCTAAAGAGCCCTTAAGCCGTGAACTCATTGTGAAAACTGCCTTTGACCTTCTTAAGGAGCAAGGGTTAGAGGGCATGAGTATGCGTAAAGTGGCTAAAGCATTAGATACAGGACCTGCATCCTTGTATGTCTACGTGAACAATTTTCAAGAACTAAGTGCTTACGTATTGGATTATGGTCTCGGCCAAATGGTTTACCCAAATTCAGCGGGTGGCACATGGAAAGAACAGTTATTTGACATATTGCATACTTATTTCCTGCTGCTATACGAAAAGCCTGGTCTTGCTGAAATTTCTCTTTCCACCATCCCGCAAGGAACGAACTTTTTACAGTTGACCGAACATCTTCTCGCTGCACTGCATAAAGGCGGAATCAAATCTACATCCGCTGCATGGGGAGTAGACCTTTTACTGTTATACGTATCTTCCGTAGCATACGAAAAGGTCTCTTGGAAGAAACACGGCTCTTCGCAGATTTCAGATACAAAAAAAACATTTCATGATGCAGACAAAACGCGGTTTCCTTTCATCCATAGTCTGAAAGAAGAAATATTTGCAGGTGATACCGTATTAATGGAACGGTTCAGGTGGGGAATTGACGTCATTTTGTCTGGGATCCAGCAAAAAATCAATTAGAAAGGAGCAAAAAAAGCAGTCAATGGCTGCTTTTTTATATTTTCTCCACTTTTTCAAAACGTATAAAAAAATCTATATATTGTTTTTGCATATAAAAAATTATATAATCTAGTGGAATAAACAAATGAGGTGCTTAGGCATGGAACATATAAAGAATTTATTACAGAGCTATATTCCTTTAGCAAAATCTACTGCAAAAATGTTTGGACCAAATTGTGAAGTCGTGATTCATGATTTAACGAACCCTCAAGCATCAGTCATGTTTACAGTCAATCATCATGTGACGGGAAGAAAAATTGGTCAATCATTTGATCATTTGGTAAAGACTGTTTTACAATCAGAAGATTTTAAAGAAGATTATCTCGCTGGGTATACATTTAAAACCGAAGACAACCGTACCATTCGTTCTTCGACTTCATTAATTCGTGATTCCGAGCAAAAGGTGATTGGTGCATTCTGTATCAATTTTGATGTTGAAGCATTGAATCAAATGCAGCAATTTATGGATACTTTTCTTTCTACAAAAGTTGAAGTTCAAGAGAATGAAACAACAACAACAAATGATGATCTTGAAAATGTGGAAGAAATCGTAGATCAATTGATTCAACAGATCATTCAAAATAGTGTTCACCCAGTCATGAAACGCCATGAAAAAATTGAATTAATAAGGTTCATGGATGAAAAGGGTATTTTTTTAATGAAAGGATCTGTTGAGAAGGTCGCATCTATGTTAGGTATTTCTAAAGTCACCGTCTATAGCTATTTGGATGAGATCAAACATAAAGCGAATGAAGGAGAAAAGAAATGAAAAGCATCCTTGAGGTAGGGAATCTAAAAGCCAACGGACACTATGCATTCGCAACCATTCATCAAAACACGGTCTATGTTTCAGGACAATTTGCCATCAATCCTGAAACGAGAGAAAAAGAATTCGGCCCCATTGAAGAAGAGACATTACAAGCGCTTAAAAATGTCGAGATGATTGTAGAAGCGGCTGGAAGTAAAAAAGAAAAAATTTTGCGTATGACATTATACATTTCTGATATTGAACTATGGGACAAGGTAGATGCGGTTTACACTGAATTTTTCGGTGAACACCAACCAGCACGTACTGTTGTACCAACGAATGAATTACATTTCGGTTTCAAAATTGAAATTGATGCTATTTCTTATATTTAGAATATTTTTTTGCCTATGATATATAAAAAAGTATATTTCGTATAAAAAATTATTCGAAGGGGATGATGATCGATGAATCAATTGATTTGTAACGATTGTGGGAAAAAATATGAGATGACAACAACCCTATGGAAATGTGATTGTAACGGCGTATTAAACCTGGTGAAAGATACCCCTAAAATAGATATGGCGGCTTGGGATCACTATCCAAACTCATTATGGCGTTATGTTGAAACCATGCCCTTTTCAAAGGGTTCTAAGACTTGGGAATCTGTAACAATGGGTGAAGGTCAAACTCCTTTAATCCTTTTAGATCCGAATGAGCCAAATACTTATGTAAAAGTTGACTATATGATGCCTACACTCTCCTTTAAAGATCGAGGAGCTGCTGTTTTAATGACAAAGGCAAAGGAATTAGGGGTATCAAAAGTCATTGCGGATAGCAGCGGGAATGCAGGAACAGCGATTGCCGCTTATGCAGCTCGTTGCGAGATTGCATGTGACATCTATTTAAGCGATGAAACTTCACCTAAAAAGGTCGCTCAAATAAAAGCCCATGGAGCAACGATTAAAGAAATTCGTGGTACACGCGAGGACATTGCCGCTGCAGCCCAAAAAGCAGTAGACGACGAAAACGTTTTTTATGCAAGCCATGTGTATCATCCTTATTTTTTTGAGGGAACAAAAACATACGCATATGAAATCTATGAACAAATAAAAGGAGCTCCAGATGCTTTAATCATTCCGGTTGGAAACGGCACTCTCCTTCTAGGAGCGTATTATGGCTTTAAAGAGTTATTTGAAAATGGTTTGATTCATAAAATACCGAAAATCATTGCCATACAAGCGAAAAACTGTGCACCTCTTGTGAAAGCTTATCAAAACGAGGAGGAATCAGCATCGCCTGTTACGAATACAGGGACCTTAGCAGAAGGGATAGCCATTGCTGCCCCGGCGCGCTCCAAACAAATTCTACAAGCTGTACAAGATACTAATGGTACATTTATAGATATTGAAGAAGATGAAATATTGAATGCACGCTCTAAACTAAGTGAGAAAGGATTTTATGTAGAAGTGACATCTGCAGTCAATTTTGCCGGCTACTTGAAATATAAAAAGGAATCAAAAGAAACCATCGTCATACCTCTTTGCGGGGCAGGGATTAAGTCAAAATAAGCCGTAGAATACAACTTAAAAGCGGGGGTTTGGCGGGGACATACCCTTTAAAAACTACTAGGATGATATCATCCCATTGCTGGAACTATCCGATTCTGATAGTTACTTATCACCAGAGGTTTGTCAGACCGTTGCTGCGAGATTGCGTCAACTGATCCGCCATTGCCCAGATAATGACCTAGATAAAATGAACGCTCTCTATCTAGCAGAAGGTATGGAACTAGCGCATGAACAAAATGAGGTATTGGGACTTATATAGGAAGAGGATATGGCAGCTCATGGTTGGTAAAACCAACAGATTTCATCGAAAAATAGCTGTTTCATTATCATTCTAAGAGTATCTCAAGAGAGATGCTCTTTTTCTTGCCTGAATGCACAATCTCTTTTACCCAAAAGTACAATTTCACTCAACTACTAACTATTTTTTCATTTGTTCTTCTCCCCAATAGCAAATCGCATCTAATACAGGCATCAATGATAATCCCTTTTCCGATAAACTATATTCTACTTTTGGAGGCACTTGAGGATATTCTTTACGATTAATTAATTGATCCGCTTCAAGTTCTTTTAGTGTATTGGTTAATGTTTTAAAAGAGATAGTCCCGAGCATTCGTTTTAACTGATTATAGCGAATAGGACCATTGTTTGCATATAAAGCATACAGTACCGTCATCTTATATTTCCCACCAATTAAAGATAAAGTGTACCCAAATCCAGTTTCTTTTAGGTCAACATTAGCTGTAAAGGATTCTTTCGTCATTTCACACTCTCCTTTAGGTTAGTATCGCACTTTAATTACCGTACTTGTAGTACGTTATAGCATACAATAAAATGAATGTACATCAAAATATGATGAAAATAACAAAAAAGGGTGAATGAATAATGAAAACGATTGTCTATGCACATCCTTGGGACGGAAGCTATAATCATGCCATTTTGACTTCCATTACAGAAAATCTAGAAACAAAGAGAGAACCATTTCAAGTGATCGATTTATATAAAGATGGGTTTAATCCCGTTTTTTCAGCTGAAGAATTGAAGTATTTTATTAAAGGCGAAACACCTTATCAATTAGTTAAGGATTATCAAAAGAAATTAAGTCAGGCAACTGAATTAATATTTATATTTCCTGTCTGGTGGTGGGATTTACCTGCAATTTTAAAAGGATTTATTGATAAAGTCATGTTAAGAGGTTTCGCATTCTTAGAAGATAAAAACACTGGGGCTTTAAAAGGTTTATTGACAAATATTAAAAAAACAACTGTGATCTCAACATCTACAACAGATAAGGATTATATAGAATCTGAAGGTGGGAATGCGATTCAAGGCGTTTTTATTAACAGAACTCTTGCTGACTTGGGACTTAAAAATGAAGACACCCAATGGATTCATTTTTCAAGAGTTAACTTAACAACAGATGAAAAAAGAAAAATATTTTTAAACGAAATATCCCAAAGTATTTAATTTACTGTTGCAGCCAATAAGGAAAGGCACAACCTTTACGACCAAACTAATTTATTGAGAAGGTGGTAGATGTACCAAGACAAGAAATAGGGTCCTTTAATTTATTGAAACTACAACTGTATCAATATTAAAGGATCCTATTTCTCCTTCTGTTCAGAGGACAAGAAACAAGGTCCTTTATGTTTAAAAGACAACAAGAAGGGTCCATTCCATCTAGTTGAACTCTTAGTTTTCTGTATAAAAGTTGTCGAATAAAGAGGAATTTAGGAAGTGAAGATAGAAATATTTTTTAATTGTTGCGAAAGGTGGCACTTATGTACAAACCCATTGCAATTAAAAGAAGCAGTAAATTTGGGAATAACTATTGGGAAGCATACAGTCCAAAACTTAAAAGAAACATCTATCTGTTTAGCGATTTAGAGTATGATTTTTGGATACTTGTTGAAACAAATCCGTTAATTGAAATGTTTTGCGAAAGACCTTTGGAAATTAAAATCCTTAGCGAAGGAAAGTTAAAAAAAGTAATGATTAGCATGTGGTTAAAGTGGTTGAATAGCAAAGAAGAATATGTATCTATTAGATATTCTTCCAACTTAAAAGACGTGAATACCCTACAGATTTGGTGCAGTAAACTCGGGAAAAATTTTGTGTTAAAAACAGAAAAAGAAATACGTGAAAACAAAATTTTCTTAGACAATATGAAAACGTTATTACCTTATATAAGCAACAGATTAACTCCGATTGAAACAGATATTCATATGATTAAAAAATTTTTATACGACCATGAAAAATGTTCACTTTGCTCGTTGGAAAAACTTTTAAACATGGAATCTTCTAGAGTTAGAGAAGCTATATTTTGGCTTTATTATCATGGCACAATTAGTGCCAACTTTGATAAAGCATTAGTAGGTCCTAATTTGGAGGTGTGGTTAAATGACTAGAAGTAGATTTTATGAAAAACCAGACATTGATCCAAAGAGTTTAGATACTTCTAATTGGCCAAAAGTATTAGTAGATCATTTAGATGAAGAACATAAAGAAATTTATTTAAAAAGAAAACAAGCTGTCGAACTTTATCTGGAAGGAAACACTTCACTTAGAGAAATCCATAACTCCACTGGTATAAGCAGAAAGAGAATCAGAATGTTCACTCAAAGATGTTTGGAATTAGATGAGAACAGCAACCTGTGGGGATTTCGCGCACTGATCCCATATAAAAAAACACTTGAATACAAACGGAAAAATTTCAATTCTAAATGTTTAGCTGGCGTATTTGAACTGCTTCTTGAAACTTATCCTTCCATCAAAGATGTTATTCACGACTACTCACAAAAAAATAATAGTATTAATTATAAAACCCTCCACAAAAAATTTCTTAATGCATGTAGAAGTGAAGGTTTAACCCCAATTGATTATCCCTTTAATACAGAAACTATGGGCTATAAGGCTTTGCAACGCTATATTAAAAAGATTAAAAAAATCGCACTTTCAAACAATGTTGAAAATTTTTATCAATCTCCTATAATTACTCGACCTTTTCAAAGAGTTCAATTTGATGGTCATCGAATTGACGCTGTCATTGCGATAACTTTTAAAACCCCTGAAGGTGATGAAGTAGTTGAGATTATGAATAGGATCTGGCTACTTGTTATTATCGATGTTGCGACTCGTGCAATTTTAGGATTTCATCTTTGTTTAAATAAAGAATACTCCGCCAATGATGTTTTGTATTGTATTAAAAATGCAGTGATTCCACGAGAAAGAAGGAAACTTTCTATTCCAGGATTAAAATTTTCAAATCGAGGCAACTTTCCTTCAGAGTACTTAGAAGAAGCAAAATGGGGAGTTTGGGATGAATTTTTATATGATAACGCAAAGGCAAATTTATCAAACATAGTTCGAGATCGTTTAACACAAATAATTGGTTGTTCAGTTAATGCTGGTCCTGTAAGAGTTCCAGAGCGCCGAGGAATTATCGAGAGATTTTTCAAGACATTAGAAGATACAGGCTATCATAAACTACCTACCACTACGGGAAGCCATCCAAAAGATCCTCTTCGAAAAAATGCAGAGCAAAAAGCAGTGAAATATCGTTTAACAGCTGAGCAATTAGAAGAAGTTACTGAGGTACTCATAGCTAATTACAACGCAACCCCCAATGAAGGTGTTAATAACCTAACTCCCTTAGAGGTCTTAGAACAAAGGCTCTCAAGAGGAATGAGTGTGCGGAAGATTTCAGAAGAAAAGAGGAATGAAGTGGTGTTTTTCCATATGAAAGTAGAGCGAACTATACAAGGAAACAAAGTTAAATCAAGAAAACCCCACATCAACTTTGAAGGCGTTAAATATTCTAATGAAATTTTATCACGCTCTTATGAATTGATAGGAACAAAATTAACTCTTTTAATTAACATGGAAGACCTTCGAACTGTTCAAGCCTTTTTGCCTGACGGCAGTGAATTTGGCGTGTTTACTGCATTTGGTAAATGGGGAGTTACTCCACATGATTTAAAAACCAGAAAGATGATTAATAAGCTGCGGAAAAGAAAAATGATCCATCTATTACAAGAAGACGATCCAATTGATGTTCTCACAAAACATTTAGAAAAAGAAGCAAGAAAAAATAAAAATTCAAGAAATACACTTGCTACACTAAACCGATATATCGAAACTCGTCAAAGTACAAATGATGTTTTAAATGAACCAATAGCAAAAGCTAATTTTGAGCAAAAAAAGAATAACAATACCGTACCTTACAACAAAAATAAGCCTTCAGATGTTACATCACGAAAACTTACTAAAACAATCATGTATTAAATAGGGGGTGTTTACTTGAATACGAACGAAGAGAGATCAACTATGGAGTTCATGGATAGACCTTATGTTTCAAAGGGAAGTCATCCAGTTGAAAATGGAAGGTATTTAATTGCGACTAATGAAATCGATCGATTATACGACTCTATTTGCCATTGGATAGATAATCGTGCACCTGGGGCTATCGTTTACGGGCGACCCAGACTAGGCAAAAGCAAAGCCATTGAATATATCCGCAAAATATTAACTTCAGAATTTGATATGATGTTGCCAGTTTACAAAATAATATGTCGACACTACAAAAATGCAAATGAAGGTATCTTCTTTGAAGATATTCTAAAAGATATAGGGCACAATTTACCCTTCAATGGCAAGGCAAATATAAAACGTGATAGGCTCTCAAGATTTTTAATTGAGCAAGGGGAAAAATCTAGACAACACAGAGTCATTTTATTCTTAGATGAAGCCCACAGGTTACAAGAACTACATTATGGTTGGTTAATGGATATATATAATGAATTAGATTTTGCAGGTGTCCACCTTACTGTTATATTAGTTGGTCAAAATGAATTACTTTATCAAAGAACAGCTTTTATAAGAGCAAAAAAAGCTCAATTAATTGGGAGATTCATGGTTCATGAATATGAATTCACAGGAATAAAAGATTTAAAAGATCTAAAACCCTGTTTATCAGGATATGATAATGATTCTGAATATCCAATAGGTAGTGGCTGGTCATATGCAAGATACTTTTTTCCAAAAGCTTTTGATGAAGGCTATAGATTAAACCAATGTGCTGAGGATTTGATGGAGGTATTTACTGAATTGCGAAGAAAAGCCGGTTTAACTAAGCCTGTGGAAATTCCAATGCAATATTTAACGCTTACCATTGAATATGCCCTCAGAAAATTTGGAGCGAACGGAGAGAACCTAGAGTGGTTATCAAAAGCTCACTGGGAAGAAGCAATCACAAGATCAGGCTATGTTGAGTCAGAAATTTATTTAGACATAATATAAATTAGGAGTGAAAAAAATCCCGAATGAAGAATCAAATACACTTTTTAGAACCAAGCCCTCTAATAAAAGAATTCGCTTGGAATAATGATTGGATTGTACCTTTCGAATCCCCATGGGGGATATTCGAGAAATTTAAATATGCTAATCGTATAAAAAGTCAAGATATCTTCAACTTGTTCGGTACTCAACACTTAAAGAAACTAAAGTCCACTACGAAAAATAAATCTGCACGTAATTTAATTACCCTTGAAGGACTAGATAATACGTCTCTTGTTAAAATTTTGAATTTTCAATTAAAGATGCATAATGAACATATTATTTCAAAACTAACTAACGTATTACCTGGCAATCACTCTATCTACTTTCATAAACATTTAAGATTCTGTCCAAAGTGTATAAAACAAGGATATCACAGCATTTATCACCAATTTAAATTAATGCATGTTTGTCCATTTCATATGGTCCCATTAACTTCAGAATGCCCGAAATGCAAAATGGCTTTTCTTTATGAAATCACAGATTCATTTACTCTTGAACCCTTTAGATGTGATTGTGGTTATTATTTATTTTCACCTAAGAAAGGGAAGAGTTACTCAGCAATTTGGAAGAAAAATAAAAAACTCAAAGTAACCTTAGAAATTTTGATGAGATGGGAAAAATTGAATTCATCAAGTATAGCTAACAAATTTCATATTCACTATCATCCAGAAATAGACTTAAACAATTACCAGGATGCTATGACGAAGATTTTAGAAGCTGCTGTCCACTCAACAAATATGGAACAAGGAACTGCACACAACATAGTTAAATCAACACCCTTAATTCGAACATTACGAGAGGAACAGCACTATAGGTTTATTAAAAGAGATCAAACAAAATCAATTGAAGAAACCAGCACATATGATAATACGAAAGAGATCTATCGTTTATCAAAATCAACGTTAAACTCACTCAATAGACATCTAGAAAAAAGCATGTATAAACATAAAAAATGTATTAAAGATTGCACATCACTTTATTTTCTCCATTCACCAAAAATTAATTGGATTTGTCCTGCAGCCTATGCATATGTTTTTTGGCAAGTATTTATAAAAGCAGAATTAAAATTTATTTGTAACAATGATGAAAGGCGAAGGTATAACCTTGGGTTGTATCATTCTAATTACGACTTCACACACTCCCAAGATATCACTTATATAAGAGATTTATATTGGTGGTTAGATAATCATTGTGATTGTAAACCTTCAGAAATAAACTGGGTATTGAAAAGAGTGCTTATTCATTTAAAGATGAATCATTTCAACAATTGGACACGAATAAGTATTGGCGGATCAAAAGAAAGACGCTTTTATTACGAGCCTCCATTTAAGCTTGAAGGCTTACCATTTTATTTAATTTTAATCCCTAAAGATAAAAGCTTACCTTTAGAATTTCATTTTTGGGAAGAAGAAAGGGAACCATACTTAATAATTCATTCTAAAGAAGAGTAAACTTGTTTTACTCTTCTTTAATTGCTCTGTACAAGGTTGCTGGTGAAATACCCGTAATTTCCTGTATTTCTCGAACAGTCATTCTTTTGGAATGATATAATGCCAATGCTTGATTTAATTTTTGTTTATTAACTTTTGGTCTCCCGCCTTTTCTTCCTCTAGCTCTAGCTGCCTTAAGCCCAGACAATGTGCGTTCTCGAATGATGTCCCGTTCAAACTCGGCCAAAACCGATAACATACCAAACATCGCTTTACCAGCTGCCGTACTTGTATCTAAATTATCTTGTATACTAATAAATTCAACATTTTTATTACGAAGATTTTCTGCGATCTCTATTAAACTTTTTGTTGACCTGGCTAAGCGATCTAATTTATAAACAACAAATTTATCACCAGCTCTTAGCATTCTTAAAGCATTCATTAGTTCAGTTCTATCATCTCGAGCACCTGAAACCTTTTCTTGGAAAATTTCATCACACCCAAATTCTGAGAGGGAATCTATCTGCAAGTTTAATGATTGATCAACTGTACTAACTCTTGCATATCCTATTATCAAAAAATCACCTCATTTTTTGTGAATATTCAATCAAATTATATCAAAAAGGTGCATTATTGACATATAGATAATGAGATGAGTTTTGATATAGAATTGCACCTTTAATACAAAATTTTTGTTTTTAAAAACAATCTTATCAAAAACCATCGTTTTTGATACACGAAAAAGCGTGGTTAATATTCCCAACCCCGCTTTTGAAATTCGTCTGCATTTTTTCAAGGAAAATTCACTTTTCCTTAATTTCACTTTTTGGTCTGTGAATCAATCGTTTCAAAAATTTCCTGAGATATTTTATTTATAAGCTCTACTTCAGAGTGAGATCGAGTAGAGAGTAAACTAACATGAGCTTTTAAATTTTCAAGCAAATTATCTTCTTCACTAACAGAAAAAAAAGTAGCTGGTTTAACTTCTAGTACCAGTAACAATTTTTCTAATGTGTCGAGTGTAATATTTCTTTCACCACGTTCAACACCTGCAATATAAGATGCTTGATGACCAGATTCTTCAGCAAACTTTTCTTGTGTCCATCCTTTAGCTTTTCTCAAACCTCGAAGACGTTGCCCTACGAAATTAATTAATTCATCCAACGTAATCACCTCTCTTTAAGCCTAGAGAGGTGGCTAACCTCTTAACAGATAACTAAAGTGTAAAATTACCATTGAAAAATAAACTTATAAGTACTATATTGAATTCATATTTTTGAATAAGTTCGGAGGTTTAGAATTTGACAACTAAGAAGGAACTATCTAACTCCATTGTCATAGAAAATGTAATTCAAGCAAAATTAAGAGGGAAGGTAGTTTATCAAAGTAGTGTTTCAGCTACAGAAGCTTTAAAAATGGTTTTTGTAAAACCATTTAATGATCCCTCTGGCAAAGGATATCAACGACCTGTCAGTTCCAAAAGATGCAAGGACTTTGTTGATTACTTATCTACGGGGGAAAATGCTCTTTTCACACCTATTTTAATTAATGCAGGAGGGAATTGGCAGTTTACAGCATACGATAGTCTAAGACCTTCTTTCGGACGCTTGATATGCAAAAAGAGAGGGTCACTTATGGATGGTCAGCATCGATTAGGTGGAATTAAGTTATATTTAGAAGAAACAAATGCATTTATTAATGTACCTTTTTTAGCTTTTCATTATTTAGAAGATGAAGAGGAGATCAGTTTATTTGATACTATCAACACTAAAGCTAAAGGTATAGGGTCTTCTTTAAGCCGATACCTAAAAAGGGACTCAGAAGATTTGAGTTGGGTAGCAGCACAACTTATTATCCAACCAGACAGTCCATTTCATGAATTAGGAACAATTGTAGGTCTGAGAACAACTTCTAAACGGGTTACTTTACAAAACATTTATAATACTCTCGCCTATTTAACAAAACAGAACAAACTATCTGAGTTGTCAAAAGAAAAATTATTAAGAGTATCTTTAATTTATTTTGACGAAATCAAAAAGCTGTTTCCTGATGATTGGGGTAACTATAAAGAATCAAAACTAACTCATATCGTTGGGATAAATGCTTTGTCGATAATAGGTTCAGAAATCTTGCCTAAAAGTTTAAATAATGAATCCATGCAAATAGACTTAAAAATTTTAAATTCATTCTTATACAAGCTTGAAAAAATTGACTGGTCTGTTCAAGGGGAAATGAAATATTTAAAAGGCGTATCAGGTTCAAAGACTTTAGCTAAAGAACTACTTAGTCTGTTGGATGAGAAATAAGAGATTCGCAAATTAACAAACTGTACTGCAGCTCATATGATTCACTCTAGTTTTTATTTTATGAGGCACGTTGAAAAAGACCAAAAGAATAAAATCTTTTGGTCTTTTCATGCATTCTAAGTAAAACTTTGTAAAAACAAATTGACTTTAATCTATTTAATTGGTTACTTTATTTAATACCGAGACTTCAATCATTAAAAGAATACAAGATTTTTAAATTCACACTATAAAGATGGAGATGGGAAGTATGCTTAAAATTAGAGAGGCCAACAATTCTGATCTGATTGAAATATTAGATATTTATAACCAAGGGATTATTGATAAAATAGCCACTTTAGAAGTTGAAAAGAAAGATATCATTTACATGACAAAATGGTTCACTGATCGGTCTGAAAAATATAAAATTCTTGTTGCTGAATTAAATTCACAGGTAGTAGGGTGGGTGGCACTTAACCCATACTCTCATCGATGTGCTTATCAAGGTGTTGCTGATTTATCTATATATATCCGTCGTAATCAAAGAGGGAAGGGTATTGGTAAAGCACTCTTATCTAATATAGAAAAAGAAGCAGTTAAATCTCAAATACATAAAATTGTCTTATTCACCTTCCCATTTAATGAATTAGGGCAAGGTTTATATAAATCAATGGGGTATAGGGAAGTCGGCATATTCAAAGAACAAGGGAAAATCGATAATGTTTATGTTGATGTAATGGCTATGGAAAAAATACTATCTAATTAAGCAGACCCCAAAAAGAGGTCTGCTTTTTATTTATTCATCAATACAACAAGACGTTTTCTCAACTTTAGGTTTTAAAGCAACTTTACAAACACCCGTTTCAGATAACTTAAGTTCTACACGTTCAGCAGATTCTTTATCACCAGTCATATAAGCAACAACAGATCGAGCCTGCTCATAACCGGTGGCTAATAAAAATGTAGGTGCTCTTCCATAACTTTTGGAACCAATGATATAAAAGTTTGTTTCTGGTTGTCTCAGTTCTTTTTCACCATGTGGTCGTACAGTGCCACAACTGTGTATGTTAGGATCAATAAGGTCAGCTAGATCCGGCACGCACTCTAATGCTGAATCAAATGTATGGCGAATTTCTCTTAGGAACTTAAAGTCAGGTCTTGCCCCAGTATTCGCAATCACTTCGTCTATATTATCGATTGTTATTTTTTCTTTTTTCTGGATGCCAATGATTTTTAACTTGCTATTAAAAGTTTGTTCAATATTTTGAATCAACATTGAAGGGAAGATTCTTACTAATCCTTTATCTAAAATTTGTCTCAATCTAATGCCTAATTGACCTCTTGCAGGCAATTGATCATTGCTTTCTCCTCCGAATACCTCACTAATATCATGCTTTCTTAAAATCCATATAATTTCTGTGTTTTTTGATGTCTTTTTTAGCTCTGCCAGCTCAAGCAAAGTGTTTACAGCAGAATGACCACTGCCAACCACTGCAACTGTTTTATTTTGATACCGAATCAGATCACGATTTAAAACATCAGGAATGCCATAATAAATCCGATCAGCAACTCTTTTTTCATTTTCAGTCATAATCCCTTCAGCATTTATTGGGTTAGGGTTTTGCCACGTACCAGTGGCATCAATAACCGCCTTTGCCTCGTAAGTTTTTTCTTCTTGATTATTTAATTTCACTCGAATGATAAAAGGTACTATATCTCTGTCTTTTGTTTTAACTTTATCAACACCTTTTTTGCCAATATGGAGAACTGGGCTGTTTAAATAAATATGTGGTTTCATTTCTGGAAGTTCAGTTAATGGTTTTAGATATTGGGTAACAATTTCTTTTCCTAATGGGAGTTCATCTTTACAAGGGAGGGGGATCTGGTGTTTTTCTAGCAATTCCCTTGCAGCTTGATCAATATTAAACTCCCATGGTGAAAACAGGCGTACATGTCCATAATCTAAAAAATGATTCCCAATTTGTTTGCCTGATTCAAATAAGAGGAATGATTCATTTCTTTTAATAAGATGTGCAGCTGCGGCAATACCAACTGGGCCACCGCCAATAATAACTACTGGTAAGTTTTTTTTCATTTTATGTAACTCCTTATAAATCAATTTTTTTTGATTAATTAGTTAAAAATAATTCCCTTCCTAGCAAGAAGGGCGAAATAAGCAACATAGCTCTGGTGAAAGTAAATGATTCACTTCTTTTTCATTTAAGGAATAATAGCTCCATGTACCTCTTGTTTCTTTTGTGATTAAATCTGCATCTAATAAGATTTTTAAATGATATGACAATTTAGATTGTGTCATCTGAAATTGCTCAATTAGATCACAAACACAAGTAGGGCCGTTTTCGCAAAGAACGTTTAATAAATGCAGCCTTTTTTTATCAGATAATGCTTTGAACTTCAGTTCGTAATGCTCAAATGTATCCACTAGCTGTTTATTTTCTAAGGGAAAGGAAAGGGACATAGAATTCTCCTTTTTCATTAATCAATTTTTTTTGATGAATAAATCATAAAATAAATTAAAAAGAAAATCAATCGATAATTTTTACGAGAATAAATTTTTGTTTAAATTCATATAATCAATTGATTATATAAGTTTTCGATTATATAATGTTGAAGGAGTTGATAACAAGGACCGTCACTTTTGAAAAGGGGGGAATCATTGTGACTGCAGATGTTTCAATTGGTGTGACACATATGTCGAATTGTTTAAAAACACTCAGTGATCAAACAAGACTGATCATGATGAAATTGTTTATGGAGAAAGAATATTGTGTCTGTGAACTGGTAGATATGTTCGAAATGAGTCAACCAGCTATTAGTCAGCATTTACGAAAATTAAAAAAAGCTGGATTTGTCAATGAGAACAGAAAAGGGCAGTGGCGTTATTATTCAATCAATACACTGTGTCCAGAATTTGAAACGATTCGTATCATCTTAAATCAAATTAATAAAGAAGATGACCTTTTAAAAAGAATACAACAGAACGCAACAAACATGTCTTGTTCGTAGGGAGGGATGGGTTTGAGTTTTGCCGTTTTATCATTAATCATATTTTTGTTAACTTTGGTATTGGTTATTTGGCAGCCAAAAAATTTATCCATAGGGTGGTCCGCTTGTGGAGGAGCTATTTTAGCATTAATCGTAGGTGTTGTGAATGTTGACGATGTGATCACCGTGACAGGCATCGTTTGGAATGCTACTTTAGCTTTTGTCGCGATTATCGTCATTTCACTCATACTTGATCGAATCGGCTTTTTTGAATGGGCAGCATTGCATATGGCAAAGGCTGCAAAAGGCAGTGGGCTACGTATGTTTGTGTATGTGACCATCCTTGGGGCAATCGTCGCTGCTTTATTTGCAAACGATGGTGCAGCACTTATTTTGACACCCATTGTTTTAGCCATGGTCAGAGCATTAAACTTCAATGAAAAAATAGTATTCCCTTTTATTATCGCGAGTGGGTTTATTGCAGACACAACCTCACTGCCCCTTGTCGTTAGTAATTTAGTGAACATTGTAACAGCCGACTATTTTAACATTACGTTTATTGAATATGCATCCAGAATGGTTGTTCCAAACCTTTTTTCATTGCTTGCGAGTATCACTGTACTGTACCTTTTCTTTAGAAAGAGTATACCTAAACGCTATGATATGAATGATTTAAAACACCCGAGTGAAGCAATAAAAGATCCAAAGATGTTTAGATTATCTTGGTATATATTAGCTTTTTTATTGATTGGTTATTTTGCAAGCGAATTCTTATCTATACCTGTATCTGTCATAGCTGGTGTGATCGCCATTTTATTCTTGGTCATTGCACAAAAAAGCCCTGCTGTTCAAACAAAAAGCGTTCTAAAAGAAGCTCCCTGGGCGATCGTTTTCTTTTCCATAGGTATGTACGTTGTTGTCTATGGCATGCGAAATGCAGGGCTTACTGATGCTCTTTCAAGCGTGATTCAAGCTGTAGCAGATCAAGGTTTATTAGCAGGGACTCTTGGTATGGGATTTATAGCAGCGATTCTTTCATCTGTCATGAATAATATGCCGACGGTCATGATCGATGCATTGGCCATATCCGGCACCGATACACAGGGAATGATGAGAGAAGCTTTAATATACGCAAATGTCATTGGTTCTGATTTAGGACCAAAAATTACGCCCATTGGCTCCTTAGCAACACTACTATGGCTCCACGTCCTTTCTCAAAAAGGTGTGAAGATTTCCTGGGGGACATATTTCAAAATAGGGGTCATTTTAACTGTACCAACGCTATTCATCACACTTTTAGCATTGTATTTCTGGCTAATGATTATACATTAAAGGAGACGATCAACATGTCAAAGAAAACAATATACTTTTTATGTACCGGTAATTCTTGCCGCAGTCAAATGGCTGAAGGTTGGGCTAAAAAACATCTTGGAGATGAGTGGAAGGTCTATAGTGCTGGTATCGAAGCTCATGGATTAAATCCGAATGCTGTAAAAGCAATGAAAGAAATAGGGATTGATATTTCTAATCAAACATCTGACCTGATTGATCAGAAAATATTGCATCACGCTGACTTAGTCGTAACACTATGTGGTGACGCAGCTGATAAATGCCCGATGACTCCTCCTCATGTCGAGCGTGTCCATTGGGGCTTTGATGATCCAGCAAAAGCAGAAGGAACAGAAGAAGAGAAGTGGGCATTTTTCCAAAGGGTACGAGATGAAATTGGAGATCGATTGAAACAGTTTGCTGAGACTGGAGAATAAGTTTTGAGTTTGACACAAATTCAATTAAAAATTTAATAAAAAAGAGGACTTAGACATATTGCTACTGGCAAATTGTCAAAAGTCCTCTTTTTTAAATTTTTGATCATTTTGATCCTCTATATTTGAAAAAATATCCATAGAACAAAGGAATAAGGTATAATAATAGTCTACATAATATACTGGAAGAAGTGATTGATAATGCCAGAAAATAGTATTAAAGATAATTTGATTCAAAGACTAGATAGACAACTTGATTGGATAAAGAGTTGTGATACAAAAGCATCTATTGTTTTAGCAATGGTTGGCATATTTTTGACTTTATTTTTATCTGAGCAATCTTTGGTAATGATTAAAAAAATATTAACAGAATCAATCTTTAGTATTAATTTCTCTAATGTGTTATATCTCACCTTTTTTATATGCTCCTGGTCACTATTTATTTACGGAGCTCTATCATTAGTTAAAGTCCTTGTTCCTCAAAATAAAAAAGTATTGGATGGGGAAGGCCTGCATCAGGAATCTCTGTATTACTTTGAAACAATTTCAGCAAACAGTTTTAATGAATTTAAACAAAGAGTGCAGTCGCAAAATGAAGATGAAGAGGTAGAGGATATTCTGAGCCAAATATATGTAAATGCACAAATCTGCACACTGAAATATAAATACTTTAGTAGAGGAATTAAATTCACTTTTATAGGTATGGCCAGTACTGTTGCAGTTTATTTAATTGGAGTTCTTTTAAGTTATTCAGGAGGTTTCTAATCAATGAAGATTAAAGGATATGACTACTTGACGAGAAAAAAGAAAGTAGAGGAAATTTTAGATAATACAGATGCCGTAAAAGAAGTTGAAAAATTCCCTCAGAATGATGATGATTTCACCTATACCAATGGATATAAGGCGTGGGCTGGAGCAATCTTTGTAGATTTACGAGACTCTACAAAATTATTTTCACAAGATGAGGTGGAAGTTGCTAAAGTTATACGCGGTTTCACCTCTGAAATTATAGAAATTCTAAAAAAAGACACTGATGACAACTTGATTGAAATAGGAATAAGAGGTGACTGCGTTTATGCAATTTATTCAGTACCGTATAGGCAAGATATTCTCGATATTGCTCACAGGTCTTTTTACATTAATACTTATATGAAAATGTTAAATAAATTATTAGAAGAAAGAAAGTTACCTAATATTAAGGCTGGAATAGGTTTAGCTGCAAAAGAAACTTTAGCTGTAAAAGCAGGAAGAAAGTCTTCGGGGATAAATAATTTAGTATGGATCGGAGAGGCTGTGACACACGCGTCTAAATTATCTGATTTAGGTAATAAACTTCTTGTAGGGCCAATAGTTATGTCCAAAATCTTTTATTCAAATTATATAGAAGAACAAATGAAGAATATTGAGAATGCTGAAAATTGGTGGGAACTCAAGAACGACCAAAATTTAGGTGATATATATCATGGAAGTGTGATTATTGAGGATTTTAATGATTGGATTAATAATGGAATGAATGAGACAAATTAAATTAACCTTATACATGGCCCTGAACATTAAACGGGTTTTAGAGGGACAAAGATTTTATTGTTAATTCAAAAATCGCCGCAGGTTCGTAGATGTTAATATATTATGGGGATTTTATTCAAGTCCTATAGGTAACTCATTTAGGCAATAATTAAATTCAAAAACTTTTATGGCTGATTTAATATATTGGACATAGAGGTTTTTGATTTTTGATATTACATACAAAAGGGTAGTTGGAGATAGATAAGAGGGAATGTACAACAATGGATCCACATTTACCTTCTAGTACATAAATCACATTGTTCTATCTAAGTCAAAAGGAGAGGTTATTTTTGAATGACAGTAGAAGGAAAGATATCCAACAAACAGGGCGTGAGTTAGCTCTTGATACTTTTTTAAATGTTAGTAGTGACACAGCTGCTGATATTGCAAAGGAATCTTTAACAAGCATGACAGGTGATATTCTTGTTGATGCAGCAAGTTCACTCATTCCTGGGATCTCAGGTGCGGTTCAAAGTTATAAACGTGCCCGTTTTGAAAGAAACATCAAAACATTCACAGAAGAATTGCAATCTAAAATAGAGGAAATCCGTTTAAATCTAGAATTAAAAACATTTGAACAAAAAGAACAGATTGATCAGTTATTTCAATATGTGCTGGATTACGTTATAGACGAACAACAGGAAGAAAAAATTCAATATATGGTAAATGGATTCGTGAATATTACTGAACATCACCATGTTTCGAATGACTTTATCCTAACCTATTACGACGTCTTAAAAGAACTTAGAATGGTGGATATATCTGTCCTTAGACTTATGTATGTTTCTCGTTTTGCATTTGATCAAGAATCAAAAGAAACGACTCAGGAAATTATGGACAGACACGGTATAAGCTATGAGCAGTATAAAGCAGTTCGTAGAAATCTACTTAGGATAGGAGTGTTAACAACAAGAACCGACTTGGAAATCACGGATGATCTTGAGGAAATTTCAAAAGCATTTAAAGAACTACACTCCTTTTTAGACAAGTTGACAAATCCGAAGTTTAAACGTTCATTACCAAAATTAAAAGAGCCAAAATTTAAGTCAAAAGACAATTTTGAGCTCTCCAAGTTTGGACGTGATTTTGTAGAATTTTTCTTAGAGTCAGAACAACCAGTTAGTGAACAGGAGATTTAATAAATAGGGAAAGTTGAAGATTTATGTACAGTAATAAACAATGGATCCATTTTTAATTCGAGGACGTGAACAAGGGTTCAGAATGAACCCTTGTTCACGTCCTGAATGGACCCTTATTCATGTCCCTGTACAATTAAATATCGATCGATGTATTCTCATTTCTTAGTTTACATAATATATATTCTAGGAAGTTAAACAACAAACAAATTTCCTTTGTCTCAAAACTAAGTATACTTATCTTATTGAGACGAAAAAGAAAAAATCAATTTTAAATTGGTTCATCTAAATGCTTTGATGATATTCTGACGATTTCATGGCCATAAACATTTCACTGCAACGTTTTTGTCACAACAACGCCAGATGCTATGAGCTTTGTATCAAGCGTTCATTATAGCTCCAGTTGATGTTCGATTATGTGTTTACCAAATCAATGCTTTTTTCGTTCTAATATGTCAAAACATCTAGTCCAACATTACACTTGAAAAATGCTCATTAATCATTGTGTATCCATCAATTTCACCTCTCACCAAAAGAAATTTCTTTTGACTAACATTTTTTCATTACGTTCCTCCCTCCTGTTATTTACGAATCAGCAAGTCTCATTTATAATCGAGTAGATTTGTTCAATAACATATATATCTTTAAATGTGAGGGATTAGATGGAATTAAAGTGGTATAAAGCAATTATTGTGATCTTTACGATGTCTGGAATCTCCATTTCTACATGGTTTTCGCGGACACCGGAAGTTAGAGATTTATTACAAGCAAACACAGGAACAATGGGACTTATTTTACTCGGTTTATCTGTTGGCTCAATTGTTGGGCTTGTTCTTTCAAATGTATTCGTCCGCAAAAAAGGCGGCCGAGTGGCGATTGTGATCAGTGCTTTTTTGATGTTCCTTGGATTCACTACTCTTGCCATTGGTTCCACGCTCTCTTCTATCTTTGTCGTCACTTCTGGTCTTTTTCTTTTTGGAGCAGGCTCTGGCTTGTGTAATGTAGCGATGAACTTAGAAGGAACAGAGATTGAGTACAGCATCAAGAAAACCATTCTGCCTATATTGCACGCTTCCTTTAGCATTGGGACGTTAATTGGAGCAGGTGCTGGTATTCTTTTTATCCATCTAGGGGTTTCTGTATTGATACACCTTCTCGTTATTGCCCTTCTATTCTTCCTCAGCATATTGATTTGTACACGGTTTATCCCGCATGGGACAGGAAAAGATCAGCATGAGAAGCAGTCAGATACAGTTGAACCTGCTCAAACAGCATGGCTGAACAAACGTACGATATCTCTTGCGATGATTGCCTTATGTCTTGCGTTTGTCGAAGGCTCGGCCAATGATTGGATTCCACTTGCAATGGTGGATGGCTATCAAGTTTCACATTCCATGAGTACGGTCATCTATGCTTTGTTTTTGTGCGGCATGATTAGCGGCAGACTGATCAGCGGACGATTGATTGATCGCTTTGGCAGAGTGTTATTGCTAAGAGTGGCCATTTTATCAGCAGCTGCCGGACTATTCTTAGTCATTTTAAAGATTTCACTTGTTGTATGTATGATATCGATCTTTTTATGGGGACTTGGCGCATCTTTAGGCTTTCCGCTGACCATTTCTGCAGCTGGCGATGATAGCCGGTACGCTGTCAAACGCGTCAGTATTGTGACCTTATCTGGTTACACAGCCTCCCTTTCCGGCCCTCCTATTTTAGGGCTGCTTGCTAATCAAGTTGGACTGCTTCATGCCTTTATCTTTGTTCTATTTGCCATATGTATTGCAGGAATCTTTACTAAAGCTGTAGCAAAACCACATTCATTACAAGCTCACTAAACGTGTCTGATCCTTGATCATGGCACTTTTTTTAAATTTAAAAAATAAAATTGAAACCTTTCATGAAGTGAAACAGTCCTATAGATGTCCTGATGTTTATCGTTTTTTTAAAGAGGGAAAGTAAAAAAATAAGACTTTTCAAATAACTGAAAACGTGGTAAGATCATGAAAATAACCAGGAAGGGGTGAGAAAAATGAAAAAAAATATGCTATTAAAATTAGGTGTTTTATGTATAGCACTTGCAAGTTTTCATTTGTTCTCAATGCCTCATTCCGTTCAGGTATACCATCATGCGAAGGTGGTTGCCGATCAAGAATCACATGAAATGAAAATCGTCCAGACAATGGGCGATGAAAAGAAACAAAAACATGTGAGCGCAGTATTTGCCGCATTTACAGCACTGCTGATTATTGGCAGTATGACAGCTGGATTTGCGCGCATCACTCATACTGATCGATTTGACCGGAAAAAGAAGCATTTACTTGCAGTGTTCTATCAATCTTCTTATTTCCGACAAGCTCGTGTTTAACCCAACCATCTAAATCAAAACAAAAATTGGGAGGTTTTACACGATGTTATTTTTCTTAAGAATTTTCATTCTAGGTCTATTCTCTGTCACTTCACTTTCTCTTTTCGTTTACCAAGGAATTGAAGTAGTTCATGCCATTACAAGCATGTTTGGCAACCACGAGAGCTAATTGACCTGTATATAAAAAGAAACCCCCTGCCAATCGCAGGGGGTTTTCGTTTGCTTATTTATTGTCATCTGGTGCACGTTCAGGAGTCAGAAGGACATGAGTCACTTCTCCCTGCTCTTCCTCATCTACAATAAATGACCCATTACTATAGCGGTCATTCGCTCTTAAAGTAGAAATATCTAGTGGAATTGTTGTGCCTTTTTCGGTATCTATCTCAAGTGTATCGTGCAGCGCTGCAGCGATCACAGCCACAATACGGTGCGGGTTTTTCTTTAACTCTCTCAGCATAAGAACTCCGCGTTTCGCTCTTGATGTTTTATCAAATTCAGAGAGGTTCATTCGCTTTACAGCCCCTCTTTGTGTTGTGAGCACAAGGACATCGTTCTTCGGATCAATGATCTGGCCAGAGACTACCTCGTCCCCTTCCTTCAAGTTGATTCCTTTGACACCTGCCGCTCTCGGTCCAACAACACTTACTTCTTCTTCATCAAACCATAAACCGTAACCATTTTTCGTTGCAATAAACAATTCCTGCTGTCCTGTTGTGACATGAACATCTACGAGTTCATCGTCACCTTTTAGATTCAAGGCGACAAGCGGTTTCGAATAACGCTGCGCTTTATATTGAAGAAGCTCTGTTTTCTTCACCATTCCACCTTTCGTAAAGAATAAAAGATATGACGTTTCATCAAATTCTTTTATTGGAATGGCTTTTTGGATTGATTCCTCGCGATCAATTGAAATGATGTTTGTAATATGCTGCCCCATGTCTTTCCAGCGTATATCTGGCAGCTGGTGAACAGGACAATAAATGTAGCTTCCTTTATTCGTAAACAGCAGAAGAACATCCGTTGTATTCATTTCAAACTGATGAATCAAACGGTCAGTATCTTTCATGCCAAAGTCTTTACCGTTAGAGGCAGCATAAGAGCGCTGGCTTGTTCGTTTAATGTAACCATCTTTCGTGACTGTCACGTAAACATCCTCTGATGCGATCATCACTTCAAGGTTAATCTTAATTTCTTCGATTTTTTCCTCAATGACGGATCTTCTCTCATCAGCATATGTCTTTTTGAGCTTTTTCAGGCTGTTTGTAATGACCTTCAGTAGCTTTTTCTCGTTCGCTAAAATGTCTTCAAGCTCTGCGATGCGCACATCAAGCTCTCTTGCTTCGTCTCTTAATTGCGTAATATCTGTATTCGTTAAACGATATAACTGGAGTGAAACAATCGCTTCTGATTGTGCTTCTGTAAAATCATATTTCGCCATCAAGTTGTTCTTGGCATCTCGCTTATCATTAGAGGAGCGGATTGTGGCAATGACTTCATCTAAGATGGAAAGTGCCTTAATTAAACCGTCGACAATATGGTGGCGTTCCTTCGCTTTTCGAAGCTCGTACGCTGAGCGGTTCGTCACCACTTCTTTTTGATGGGCAATATATGCATCTAGTACAGTTGTGAGCGTCATTAAGGTAGGTCTTCGATTATGTATCGCTACCATATTAAAGTTATACGGGATTTGCAGATCTGAGTTTTTATATAAGAAATTCAGCACACCATTTGCATCTGCTTCTTTTTTCAGCTCTACTACGATTCGAAGCCCAGTACGGTCTGTTTCATCTCGGACCTCTGAAATACCTTCTACTTTTCTTTCAATTCGGAACTCGTCCATCTTTTTGACAAGGTTGGCTTTATTCACTTCGTAAGGAATTTCTGTGATCACGATTTGCTGGCGTCCGCCGCGGATGGTTTCAATCTCCGCTTTTCCGCGAATCATGATCTTCCCTTTTCCTGTTTCATACGCTTTCTTAATACCGTCTACACCTTGAATGACACCGCCCGTTGGGAAATCCGGCCCTTTGATGACTGTCATTAAATCCTCAACCGTACAATGCGGCTGTTCAATTCGCTTAATGACGCCATCAATGACCTCTCCAAGATGATGCGGCGGGATATCTGTCGCATAACCAGCTGAAATCCCTGTTGATCCATTCACGAGAAGATTTGGGAACATTGCTGGTAATACAACTGGCTCTTTGCTTGTATCATCAAAGTTTGCAACAAATTCGACCGTTTCCTTGTCTAGGTCCTTTAAAAGCTCCGAAGCAATGGCAGACAGTCTTGCTTCCGTATAACGCATGGCAGCAGGCGGATCTCCATCAATACTCCCGTTATTTCCGTGCATCTCAATCAGCACATTTCGTACTTTCCATTCCTGACTCATTCTTACCATCGCTTCATAAACAGATGAGTCCCCGTGCGGATGGTAGTTACCAATCACGTTACCGACTGTTTTAGCGGCTTTACGGAAGTTTTTATCCTGCGTATTTCCTTCTGCGTACATCGCATATAAAATTCTTCGTTGTACGGGTTTTAGACCATCACGTGCATCTGGAAGCGCACGGTCTTGGATAATATATTTACTATAGCGCCCAAACCGGTCGCCGATTACTTCTTCTAATGGTAAATCATGAAATCGTTCTTGTTGTGCCATGTTTAAACCTCCTCAGCTAGCGACAAGTTTTCATTTTCAAGAATGTTGCTTTCCTCATCAAGTCCAAAGGCGACATTCTTTTCAATCCATTTACGGCGTGGTTCAACTTTGTCACCCATTAGAGTTGTGACGCGTCGTTCCACACGTGCAGCATCATCAATTTTGACCCTGACAAGTGTTCTCGATTCTGGATTCATTGTCGTTTCCCATAGCTGGTCGGCATTCATTTCACCTAACCCTTTGTAGCGCTGAATCGTGTACCCTTTTCCAACTTTCTTCAATACGTCATCCATTTCTTCATCAGACCATGCGTACTCAATAATCTCTTTTTTTCCTGAGCCTTTGCTGACTTTATATAAAGGCGGAAGTGCAATAAACACTTTGCCATGCTCAATCAGCGGCTTCATATAGCGGTAGAAGAATGTTAAGAGAAGCACTTGAATATGCGCTCCATCCGTATCCGCATCTGTCATGATGACGATTTTGTCATAATTGATGTCTTCCACATTAAAATCGACACCGACGCCTCCACCAATTGCATGAATAATGGTGTTGATTTCTTCATTTTTGAAAATATCAGCAAGCTTTGCTTTTTCAGTATTGATGACCTTTCCGCGCAGAGGCAGCACCGCTTGGAATTTACGGTCACGTCCCTGTTTTGCTGACCCGCCCGCTGAGTCACCCTCTACTAGATATAGTTCGTTTCTTGCTGGGTTTCTAGATTGGGCAGGTGTTAATTTTCCGCTCAGCGTTGCTTCAGACTTTTTCCGCTTCTTGCCGCTCCTCGCTTCTTCACGGGCTTTTCTAGCAGCTTCTCTTGCCTGCTGCGCTTTAATCGCTTTTTTCACAAGAAGAGTGGCTGTTTCCCGGTTTTCTTCAAGGAAATACGCAAGTTTTTCAGAAATAACAGCATCAACAGCTGAACGAGCCTCACTTGTCCCAAGCTTTCCTTTTGTCTGCCCTTCAAATTGAAGCAGCTCTTCAGGAATTCTGACAGAAATAATAGCAGACAGTCCTTCGCGAATATCAGTGCCTTCTAAATTTTTGTCTTTTTCTTTTAAAAGGGCCACTTTGCGTGCATATTCGTTAAAGGCTCTCGTCATGGCCGTTTTGGCGCCAGACTCATGTGTTCCGCCATCTTTTGTTCTGACGTTATTGACAAAGGAAAGGATATTCTCCGAGTAGCCATCGTTAAATTGAAAAGCAAAATCTACTTCAATGGACTGATGCTCTCCTTCAAATGAGACGACTTCACTTAGAACATCTTTTTCTTCATTTAGATAAGCAACAAAGGCTTCAATGCCTGTCTCATAATAAAACGTTTCTTGTACATCATGCCGTTCATCGATCAGCTCTATTTTTAACCCTTTTAATAAAAAGGCAGATTCTCTTAAACGTTCTGATAATGTATCGAAATTATAGGTCGTAACACTGAACATGGTTGGGTCCGGCTTAAAATGAATTAGTGTTCCCGTTTTTTTCGATTTTCCGACTTTTTCAAGTGATGTGACAGGTTTACCGCCGTTTTCAAAGCGCTGATGATAAATAAATCCGTCCCGTTCAATCGTGACAGTAAGCCATTCTGACAGCGCGTTCACAACCGATGCCCCAACTCCGTGAAGTCCACCACTTGTTTTATATCCACCTTGACCAAATTTTCCGCCTGCGTGCAGGACCGTTAAAATGATCTCAGGTGTCGGTTTTCCAAGCTTATGCATACCAGTAGGCATTCCTCGCCCTTTATCTTGGACGGAAATGCTGTTATCTTTATGTATTTTGACAATGATATGATCTCCATGGCCAGCGAGCACTTCATCGACAGAGTTGTCTACAATCTCATAGACAAGGTGATGAAGACCGCGGGAATCCGTAGATCCAATATACATCCCTGGACGTTTACGGACCGCTTCAAGCCCCTCTAGCACCTGAATAGAATCATCGTTATAATCTACTTGCTGCTTTTTAACCAAATGCTTAATCCCCTTTCACTAACAAACATAACCGGCTAATCATCAAATGATCTCTCTAGATTTTAATGATGATCATGCTGCTCATTACTGTCCACTTTAATAAGCTGCATCATCACCATGCATGTAGGATTGACCAATACATGCTCTTTTGCACAGCTATGAGAATCATTCTACATTCTGCAATCAGAACTAGAAGTCCATTATAAACAAGACTGTTTCATAAGCCAAATGCAATCCTATGATGGTTTTAGCAAAACAGAACAAATGTTCTATATTTATCTTATCGCTCTTTTTCTCGATATGCAAGGCCGCCGATATGTCCCTGTCGCCTTATTTTATCGCTTTCTTCTAGAATCGCAAATATATTTCTGCAACAAAAAAGCAAAAATCCTTGAAAAACCAAGGATTTTTGACGAATTAATGAGTTTTTGTCAACGCATGAGCCACCTTGATACATAAATCCATGATGGCGACCTTGCCATTTTCCTCAATCAGCCTTTTCGCTTCATCGTGATATATGCCTTGCTGCGCCCAAAAAACAGGTGCGTCTATTTGGAGAAACTCTTCTGCCACCTCTGGCAAAAACTCTGAACGTCTAAAGACATTGACGATATCAACAGGCTCTTTTATGTCTTTTAAAGAAGCGACTGCTTTCACACCGAGTGCTTCATCGATCGTTGGATTCACTGGGATAATCTCATACCCGGCATCCTGCATCGCTTTAGACACCATATAAGACGTCCGGTGCGGCTGATCTGATAATCCAACAACAGCAATTCGTTTACTGCTCTTTAATATACGGCCGATTTCTTCTTTCGTAGGATTGTTCATCAAGACACTCCTTTTCCTCCATTTTAGCGAATTTCTGCTTAAAAACAAAGCCGAATCCATCTGCTTTCGATTTTTTCAAAAAAAGTTCCCCATGTTTTTCACAAGATCATGTTAAAATGTAAGACAAGAGGGAGAATATAAAGGAGTTATGCAGATGTTAATTGCTTTGATGTTTATTTTGGCTTATCTTCTCGGCAGTATTCCATCCGGTCTCATTGTCGGGAAAGCTGCAAAGGGTATCGATATCCGTGAACATGGCAGCGGAAACCTAGGTGCGACGAATGCATTTCGTACACTTGGCGTAAAAGCAGGGTCTATTGTGATTACTGCTGATATCCTAAAAGGGACGCTTGCTTCAGCTTTACCGTTTTTCATGCAGCTGGACATCCATCCCTTATTAGCAGGAGTTGCTGCTGTTATCGGTCACAGCTTTCCTGTCTTTGCAAAATTTAAAGGGGGAAAGGCAGTCGCTACATCAGGCGGTGTGCTGCTATTTTACGCCCCATTCCTATTTATCACGATGATCGCTGCTTTTTTCTTATTTTTATACATTAGTAAATATGTTTCACTATCATCTATGCTGACCGGGATCTATACATTCATTTACAGCATATTCACCAAAGACCTATTCTTAATCATTGTTGTTGCCGTTCTTGCTGGCTTTGTGATTTACAGACACATCGCCAACCTCAAACGAATTCTCAACAAAACTGAACCGAAAATCAAATGGCTCTAGCCGTTTCATCCATTTAAATATGTGGTAAAAGTAAAGAAAAGCTGTTTTTGCATCCTGCATTTTAAAAACAGCATGACTTCAAAAAGGGGCGATCACATTGAAATTAACAATAAAAGAAGATGCACTCAATTGGTACAAGGATGAATTAGATTTAGAAAAAGGTGATCAAGTTCGCTTTTTTGTGAGATATGGCGGGTGCAGTAATGTTCAAAAAGGCTTTTCTCTCGGCGTCGCAAAAGATGAACCTCAAAATGCCGGCGCAACTGCTGAAATAGAAGGTATTACTTTCTTTATTGAGGAAAGTGATATTTGGTACTTTGACAACCATGATCTGCATATTGATTATAACGAGTCCGTGAAAGAACCAGAATTTCATTATGAATAAACAAAAAAGATACCTCATCCCTCGGGTATCTTTTTTGTTTTACACTTCAATATACAGCCCGTACTCTTGAATGTTTCCTAAAGACCGTTCCTTTTGCAAAATTCTTTTTTGCGGCTCACCGATCAAGTCAAAATGAGGAAACCCTTCGCGGTCATGAATCCATTCTTTTTTTAGTCCATGTCTTTCTCCCCACTCAACTAACCGCTTCATATCCTGACAGGCTGCTTTTGTGACGGTATTGGCATTTGGAAAACGGTCATCGAGCCAGTAGTGTGTTAAAAAAGCAACTTTTCCTTCCTGGACAGCTGTTTTCCAAGCGTTTAAATCGCTTCGTTTAATACCAAAAGCCATAAATTAAACCTGCTTCTTCGACTGTTCATATACTTTATGCCAAGCAGGAAAGGCTTTTCTAAATTGAATAGGTCTAAAGGTGTCTTTATCTACACAAATATGTGAGGTTGTCCCTGTAATCGCTGTTTGTCCATCAGGTTTTTGAATTTCATAGCCATACACCGTTTTGACACCATTATATTCTTCAATCCATGTATGAACGGTTGCTGTTTCACCATACAGCAATGGTTTTTTATATTGAACCTGCAAGTCTATAACAGGTGCAAGAGCACCGTCTGCTTCTAGCTGCGCATAGGAAAACCCTAATTCTTTAATCAATGCTGTTCTGCCGACTTCCATCCAGATTAAATAATTGGCATGATATACGATGCCCATTTGATCTGTTTCTGCATAACGGACTTCTATTTCTTTTTTGGATACATACACGTTTTCATCGCTCTCCTATCAAAACCTAAGGTCTGTCTCTGCCATTTTACCACATTCCAAATGGTTCTTCTAAAAAGAGGCAATAAAATAAACCAGGAATCCCTGGTTTATTCAGTATAGCCATTCTTTCTTGCTGCTTCTTCGTCCTTTATCTCAGAACGCATCGCGTCAATACTCATTTTGCGGTTTTCGTTTTTTTGTTTGATCATTTGCTTTTCTGTCTCAGTCGAAACGGACATCGCTGCTTCAGATTCATCGATATTGTCAAGTGTGTTCTCGATCATATCTTGCAGCTTTTCAACATTATCAGATCGATCATCTGGATTGGATTGATATGACTCGTTATTCATAATGATTCCCCTCCTTATTCGCCCTTCGTCTGTATCACATCAGGCTGTTCATTTGATTTATTATGCATCTTTTTACCTTTATTCCGTTTGTATGCTACAGGTTTTGTCCCTAAATGGTCTGGTGTAAACTGCGCTTGTTTATCATGCTCTCTACCCATTATTCATCCCTCCCTCTTCTTTAGGATGAACGAAAACGGATAATTCATGACTTATTTTTGTCTAAATCGTTCTTCCAACTTTTCTTCGAGCTGGTTTAAAAATTCCTCATTGCTTAATAATTCTTTTTTATTTTCAAGCACAAGTTCTTCAAATGTGCGTCGTTTTCTTCTTCTCATTCCACTCACCTCCATATATGTATGATTACATTTTCGCCAAAACATTTGGAAAATAAGCAAAAAGAGCTGAATCATTATAGATCCAGCTCTTTTTCAATTTCTTTTTTTGTCAGCATTTGATGCTTCACAGACATGATGCGTCCTTTTTCATCTAATATGTAGGTCGTTGGGTATGAAAGCACCTGATATCTTGCTTGAATGCCTTTTTGGTCCAATAAAACAGGAAAGCTCAGCTTTAATTCTTTTGCGAATGCTGCCACATGATCCACACTCTTTTCAGTAGTCGTCAAATTCACCGCTAGTACTTCAACTTGGTCATTTTCACTCCTGATTGCGTCTAGATCCGGCATTTCTGTCCTGCACGGCTTACACCATGTCGCCCAGAAATTGACCAGCACCTTTTTCCCTCGGTAATCAGATAACGAGGCGGTTTTGCCATCAAGGGTTTTTAGTTCGAAATCAGGGGCTTGATCCCCTTTTTCAAGACCGATTGCGGGCTCTTTTGGCCCAAATAAATTCCATGCAAGTAAACCAATCAACACAAGTAAAACAGCGCTTGCCATTCCTTTTTTCCACATGATTGATCCTCCACTATTTTAAAAAAGAAGAGAAAGCTGTTGAATCGCCTTCTCTTCTTTGCTGTATTAGTTGCTTGCCAATTTTTCGCGAAGTACCATTTGAAGGATACCGCCATGACGATAGTAGTCAATTTCAACTTCACTGTCAAAACGAACGACCACTTCAAATGTTTTCTCGTTGCCATCTGTATCAATTGCTTTCACAGTGACGAGATCACGCGGACGAACTGTTTCGTCAACATGAACTTCAAATGTTTCTGTTCCTGTTAGACCATGAGTTTCTGCACTTTCTCCGTCTTTAAACTGCAAAGGAAGTACGCCCATGAAAACAAGGTTACTTCTGTGGATACGCTCAAAGCTTTCAGCTAGAACAAATTTAATTCCAAGAAGGTTTGTTCCTTTTGCAGCCCAGTCACGTGAAGAACCCATTCCGTAGTCTTTACCTGCTAAGATCGCAAGACCTGTTCCATCTTCTTTATAGCGCATGCATGCATCATAAATGGATGTCACTTCACCAGTTGGCCAGTAAGTTGTATAGCCGCCTTCTGTTCCTGGTGCAATTTGGTTCTTAATACGGATGTTTGCAAAAGTACCTCTCATCATGACATGGTGGTTACCACGGCGAGATCCATATGAGTTAAAGTCTCTAGGCGACACGCCTCTTTCTTGCAAGTATTTGCCCGCTGGTGTGTCCTTACCAATCGCTCCAGCAGGAGAAATGTGGTCAGTCGTGACAGAGTCACCGAACTTCGCAACTACGCGCAAGCCTTTAAGCGGTTCAACTTTACCAGGTTCAACTGATAGGTTTTCAAAGAATGGCGGGTTATCAATGTATGTGGAATTTTCATCCCATTTGTACAATGCATCATCCGTCGTTTTAATTTCATTCCAGCGGTCATTGTTGTCAAAAACAGTTTCATACTCTGAACGGAATAGCTCAGGTGTGACAGTGCTTTTTACGACGCTGTTGATTTCGTCCATTGATGGCCAAATGTCATTGAAATAAACGTTTTCGCCATTTTTATCGACACCGATAGGATCTTTTGTTAAATCAATATTCACCGTACCAGCAAGTGCATAAGCCACAACTAATGGTGGAGATGCAAGGTAGTTTCCTTTCACAAGCGGATGGATACGACCTTCAAAGTTACGGTTACCTGATAAAACAGAAGTGATCAGCAGATCATTTTCAGAGACAGCATCTTCAATTTCTTTCTCAAGCGGTCCTGAGTTTCCGATACAAGTTGTACAGCCATACCCTACAATGTTAAATCCGAGGTCTCTTAAATATGGAAGAAGTCCTGAATTCACAAGGTATCCTGTTACAACTTTAGAACCCGGCGCTAGTGACGTTTTCACGTAGTTTGGCACTTTCATACCGAGCTCACTTGCTTTCTTCGCAACAAGACCTGCTCCGATTAACACGTATGGGTTCGATGTATTCGTACAGCTCGTAATCGCTGCAATCGCAATCGCACCTGTCTTCATCACAGCTTTTTCACCGTTTGCAAGATCAAATTCGATTTGTTTATCAAGCTCTGATTTATCTAAGCCAAACCCTTGGTTACCAGCTGGGCTTTCGATGTGTTTATGGAACGTCTCTTTCATTTGAGAAAGTGGAATCAAATCTTGTGGACGTTTAGGACCAGATAAGTTTGACTCAATTTTAGAAAGATCAATTTCCACAACATCAGTAAAAATTGGTTCTTCTGCATCTGGCGTATAGAATAAGCCATTTGCACGAGAATATTCTTCAACGATATTAATTTGCTCTTCATCACGTCCAGTAAGGCGAAGGTAAGCAAGCGCTTCTTCATCTACTGGGAAGAATCCACAGGTAGCACCGTATTCTGGCGCCATGTTCGCAATTGTTGCACGATCTGCTAATGGCAATTGAGCAACACCAGGTCCGAAGAACTCAACGAACTTGTTTACTACGCCTTTTTCACGTAGGACTTGTGTGACTTTTAATGCAAGGTCAGTTGCAGTCGTTCCGTTTGGAAGCTCTCCAACTAATTTAGCACCAATAACTTCTGGTACTGGGAAGTATGAAGGCTGACCAAGCATACCAGCTTCCGCTTCGATACCGCCAACGCCCCATCCAAGTACACCGATACCGTTAATCATCGTTGTATGAGAGTCAGTTCCAACTAATGTATCTGGGTAAGTGATGATCTCGCCATCTTCTTCAATTGCATGAACAACACTTGCAAGATACTCTAAGTTCACTTGGTGAACAATTCCTGTTGCAGGCGGAACAGCTTGGTAGTTGTTAAACGCTTTCTTTGCCCAGCTAAGGAAGTTATAACGCTCTGCGTTACGTTCGAATTCTAAATCCATGTTAATGTTTAATGCATCTTCAGTTCCAGCTTTATCAACTTGTACTGAGTGGTCAATAACAAGGTCAACTGGAATTTCAGGGTTAATTTTATCCGGATCCCCGCCCACATCTGCCATTGCTTTTCTTAAAGAAGCAAGGTCAACGACGGCTGGTACACCCGTGAAGTCTTGTAAAATAACACGAGAAGGTTTAAATGGAACATCAATTTCTTTTACCTCGGCAGTTCCCCATTTTGCCAAGTTCTCAACGTGTTCCTTCTTGATCACTCTACCGTCTACTTGGCGAAGCACTGATTCTAAAAGTACCTTAATGGAATAAGGCAGCTTAGAAACATTTCCGATTCCTTGTTTCTCTAGTGCTTCTAACGAATAATAGTGATACGTTTTCCCATTTGTCGAAAACGTTTTTCTAGATTGAAAAGCGTCTTGTTTAGCGACTTGCTGCTGTTTCGACATGTCCAAAATCCCCCTTTTGATGATCAAGATCAATTTCAATTCTCAGAAAAATCGTCGTATTTCACCACAATTTTCTCACAATTTCATCTTAAAACAAATTCATACATAAGTAAATAACAATGCTTTTATTAAATTCAATAAGTTTAACTTATCATTAGGAAATGATTACTCTTCATAAACGAAGCGCAGCGGGTTCATACTACAAATGAGGTGAAAGAACATGACAAAACGCAAAGCAAATCATGTCATTGACGGCATGAACGCAGCCAAAAGCCAAGGTAATGGCGCAGGCTATACGGAAGATGATCAACTCGTTTTAACAGAAGAACAAAGACAAAACAATAAAAAACGCAAAAAGAATCAATAAGAAGGAGCCAAACATCATGACGAATAAAAACACAGGGAAAGACATCCGTCAAAACTCTCCTAAGGAGCATCAAGGCGGTCAGCCTGAGCCGTTATCAGGCAGTAAAAAAGTGAAAAACCGCAACCATACAAGACAAAAGCACAATTCTCATCATGATATGTAATCATTCCCCTCTCATCCCGTGACCACACGGGATGTTTTAGGTCTTTCACACATTTCTATTTTCATCATATGATTTATTATGAGATGTGATGGAGGAGTGTTTATGGAGAATGAAAAGCAATCGAATTCCTCTGATTTCCTTGAAATAGATGATTGGCTCAATGTTTTAATGGATGATCCATTTGCCTGGTATGATGAACACCTCCCAATTGATCTTTATGAAACAAGCCGTGATTATATTATCGAAATCGATGTCTCCACCTTATCAATCACTGATGTAAAGCTGACCTTCGCTGGACATGAGCTGACGTTGACTTACACAGTACAAAAGCCAAAAGGTGAAGGCGAACTGCCAATTGAAAAAAGCGTGATGCTCCCTTTTTATTTAAACGACAAAGACATTGAAACAGATTATGAAAACCAAATCATATCGATAAAAATTAAAAAATGTTCCGACCATCCAAGCGGTGCATTTTCCTTTCAAATCCCGCACTTCAAACATTAAGAGCCCACCTTCATATAGGTGGGCTCTCTTCCCGTTCGTTTCAAGTCAATACCTTTTGCGAACCACCATGGCCAAATAGTAGAGTCGCTATATGATAATGTATTCTTTTTCTATTAATCGGTTTGGGTCATTCTAGTAAATGGGCGGCTATTAATGAAAAAGGGCGTTTATAGAGATAATAGACATACATTTTTGTTATTTTCTTCTATCCTCTCTTCATGTAATATAAAATAGAGAGATAAGGGGTATAAGGAGTGAGAACATGTTAAGCGGCTGGTTTTTGTGGTTCATTTTATTTTGGGGTACAGTGATGATCGGATTACTCGCAATCGGTGGCTTTTTTATGTTTCGCAAATTTTTAAAACGATTGCCAAAGGAAGATGGGAAATCAGAGCTTGATTGGCAGGATGAATATATTCAAAAGAGCCTTCACCTATGGCGGGATGAGGACAAACAATTGTTAAATGAACTCGTATTACCAGTTCCAGAGCTGTTTAGAGATGTTGCCAAAGAAAAAATTGCGGGTAAAATTGGTGAGCTGGCATTAAAAGAACAGGCTGCCAGCATTAATCTAGACTTAATCATTCGCGGCTACATTATGGCTACACCAAAGCGGGATCATAAATTTTTATTGAAGCGCCTTCAAGAAAAAAACATTGATCACTCGCCATATGAATCGTTATTAAAATAACCTCCTTTATTAAAAGGAGGTTTCAGCGTGTAGACAAACCCTCGCATTCGGTGTCAGGTCTGCGCGCCGATGCTCACGAATGTCAAATTCGCTCCGCAAAGGTAGCCGTCCTTCCTAGACTGCAAAGGTTTTCTATCACGCTGAAAAGAAGACAAAGGGCTAAAATAAAAGATCATTTTAGCCCTTTGTCAACAATATGTAACCTCCTTTAAAAAGGAGGTTTAATTCATTTGAATTTGCTGCGGATCTAATTGTTTAGACAGCTTTCTAAACGACAAATACATGGCAACCCGCCAAGGCACGATCATGCCAAAGGCAAGAATCCAAAACATCCCGCTTAATGAGCCATAATCAATAGAAGAACTTAGGATGGTCTTCATCCCGATACGAAGGACAAGAAGTCCAATGAGAATAAACACAAATGCTTTTGACCGCTTTAAGTAAATGTCATTGCCTCTAATTTCAAACTTCGATGTTTTAATTAAAAATATAGAGAAAAACATCCCCACTGTGATCGCTTCTAGAAATTCAGCTCCAGTTACCCGAAACATTGGAACAAAAAACATCAGTGCACCAGTGCTCATGAAAATAGGAGGTAAAATAATTTTTTTCGCCGTTGCAGGTTTTGCAGATGACTTAATGCGAATAAACATGACGGCCACCGCCATACACACCGCAATTATAGAAGAGATCAAGATCATCATATCAAATCAGTCCTTTATTCTTTAAGGTCAGCCTATGTATAATATACTCCAATTGACGAAAAAAAACCATTCGCCGCGACTGTAGAAAACGATTTCAAAAGCCTGTAAAACCGCCAAACAATGATGAAAACATGATGATAATCCATGTCAGAAGATCAAAGAACAGCAAAATCCCTACCACAATCATGATAACCCCGCCCACTCGCATGATGAGCTGCTGGCGCTTTCTGATCCACCCCATTTTCGTAATGAAAAAGGAGAGAATAAAAAACGGGACGGCAAATCCAAATATATACGCAATCATATACATGACAGCCGACTCAGGATTGTTACTCGCCAGTGTGATGACAGCGGATAAAATAGGGCCAGTACAAGGTGTCCATCCAGCGGCAAAGCCCATTCCGATGAGAATGGATCCAAAAAAACCAGCAGGACGATTTTTGAACTGTATTCTCTTTTCACCCATGAGGAAAGAGGGCTTGAATACGCCAAGAGTCATAAAACCAAAGAAAATAATAAGGATGGCTCCAATTTGACGAATCGCTTGATGGTAATCATCAAAAAACTTCCCGACAAACGATGTCCCAAACCCAATCGCAATAAATATAATAGAGAAACCAATTAAAAAGAATAATGTATGAAGCAGACTTCTTTTTCTCAGCATCACCTTCTCGGATTTCACTTCATCTATACTAACGCCCGTAATATACGATAAAAATGCTGGATAAAGCGGAAGACAACACGGTGAAATAAAAGAAAGAAATCCTGCTCCAAATGCTAAAAAGTAATTCAAATCTGTCAAAAGAACACCCCCTTCTTACAAATATACAATAAGAGATGACAAAATCATTTCATTTTTTTTACATCACCTCAATAAAGATGGTCTATTCTCTTAAAACCTTATATAATTTAATTTGACATCAAGATAATGAATCCTTTAAATTTGAAAATAAACCTTAAAATGGATATAATAGAATCGATTCTTTTTATCAAGATTTGCATGAAAGGAACATGACTTTGGTAAAAACATCATTATTAACTCAAATCGAAGAAAAAAGAGAAGAGCTGATGAAAGTTGTCTTGCATAATGGGATGACATCAACAGTGACCATCGAACATAGCCAGCAGCTAGATCATCTCCTCTTACAATATCAACGACACTTACACTCAAACTCAGCCAACTAATTATACTTCATGATATCAAACATGCCGAACCATTGTAGAACAGTTGATATGTGTGACCATAAAAGAAACGAAAACCTCTGATATAGGGGGTTTTTTGTTTTTCATGCTGTTTGACGCCATAATAAAAACCACCTTCCCTGCTTCATTCATGCAAGTACAGTGGTTTTAAGCGTCTGATGAAGGTGAATTGAATAAAGAAAGGACAACGCTTGTCCATTCTTTATAACCATGTTCCATCTATGATCATAATATCGTACGTATTATTTCGCTTGGTTGTTCATGGCTTTCATCATTTGATTGATTTTCTTCTGGGACGGTTTCATGCCCATTTGCATCATCATCATTCGAAGCATTTGTTCATTAATCGGTGGATTCTTTTTCAAATAGCTCATCATATACTTACGAGCAATAAAGAATCCGAGTGCAACTCCTGCAAGCAGTGCAACAACGCCTACAAGGATGACAACCCATAAATCCATAATTCTTCCTCCTTCATGTTGTCTCGTATAAAGTGTACTAAACAAAAGGCTATTATACAACATTTCACGTTCAATTTTATTTTTTTAAACAAAATTCCTCACTTTTACTGGATTAAGCCACCCGTGCTTCTTTGAACTAAAGTCCATCGCAAGAAAACAAGGGCTGATTTTTCTCAGCACTTCAAAAAACACCGCTTCTGCCTCATAACTACCAGTCGCAGACATTTGGATATACCGGTCTTTAATAATAAATGCTGCGGTTCCTTTTCCATCTGGTAAGGAAGCGCTGTAAATCGAGCCTATTTGTGTGTAGTGAATGTTCGTTAAGTTATTCATGAGACGCTGGTGCATATGAAAAGCAGGGATTCGTTTCGTCACATAATCCACTTGCTTCACAAGCATAACTAACTCATCGTCGGTGCGATTCGTCCAGTGTAACGACTCAAACAAATGAAACAAAATCGATTCCCTGCCAAAATAGTGATGTGCAAATTCATCCTCAATCCAATAAATATAATAATGGCGTTCCATGTCTATCCCTTCCTTTCACATTTCGTCAATCTCGTTTATTGCTTGTATTATACAAAAATGTGAAAGAAAGAATTGTCTATATATGAAGCAAGAAGAAACTAGTTTTGTCAAAAAAACAAGAAAAAAGAAAAAAGTTTGCAGAGCGGATGAAAAAGCTCTGCAAACAGATAGCAAAAAAGCATGATGCTTGGAGTTCGTTTATTTATTCAGCTTCGCTTTCACACGGCTGACTACATTGCTGACAGTAAATCCGTATTTCTCGATAATGGTTTCACCTGGTGCAGAAGCGCCAAATTTATCAATTGCAATCACGTCACCGTCAAGGCCAGTGTAACGCTCCCAGCCAAGTGAAGCACCCATTTCAATCGCAATACGTGCACGTACTGCTTTAGGAAGAACGGATTCTTTGTATTCGTCTGACTGCTGATCGAAGCGATCCCATGCAGGAAGGCTGACAACAGATGCGCGGATACCCTCTTTTTCAAGTGCCTTTTGCGCTTCAATGGCTAAACCAACCTCAGATCCTGAAGCGAGTAGAAGTGCTTCTGGCTGTGCATCAGCTGCTTCAACCACAACGTATCCACCCTTTTCTACTCCCTCATATGCCTTCTCTGGTGCCTGGTCAATCGTTGGAAGGTTTTGACGAGTAAGAACTAGTGCAGTCGGTTTATCCGTTGAAGATACAGCTAGTTTCCACGCTGCAGCTGTTTCATTTCCATCTGCTGGGCGAATAACGGAAAGGTTAGGCATCGCACGCAGTGAAGCAAGCTGTTCAACCGGTTCATGTGTTGGACCATCTTCACCAACAGCGATACTATCATGAGTAAAGACGTATGTGACTGGAAGTCCCATTAAGGCAGCAAGACGAATCGCTGGTCTTAAGTAATCTGAGAAAACAAAGAACGTTCCGCCGAATACACGAAGACCGCCGTGAAGTGCCATACCGTTGAGCGCCGCACCCATTGCAAATTCTCTCACACCGAACCAAATGTTTTTGCCGGCATAATTATTTTTTCCGAAATCATCCGTGTTTTTAATCGTTGTTTTGTTTGATCCAGCAAGGTCAGCAGACCCGCCAATAAAGAAAGGTACTTGCTTTGCAATACCATTTAACACTTCGCCTGAAGAAGCGCGGGAGGCAAGGCTTGAACCTGCTTCATAAACAGGAACCTCTTGATCCCAATTTTCAGGAAGCTTTCCTTCAATCGCAAGCTTCAGCTGTGCTGCCAGCTCTGGATATTCTTTTTCGTATTGCGCAAACAGCTCATTCCAAGCTGCTTCTTTTTTCTGACCAGCGTCTTTGACAGCTTCTTTGAAATGATCGTACACTTCAGAAGGTACATGGAAATCTTCTTCAAACGTCCAAGAGTAAGCATCCTTCGTCAGCTTAGCTTCCTCGCTGCCAAGAGGTGCACCATGCACACCAGACGTTCCCGCACGGTTTGGCGAACCGAAACCGATTGTTGTTTTCACTTCGATTAAAGTAGGTCTGTCTGTGCTTTGTTTCGCCTTTTCAATAGCAGCTGTTACTTCTTCGATGTTGTTGCCATCTTTCACGTAAAGAACTTCCCAGTTCATCGCTTCAAAACGATTCTTCACATTTTCAGAGAATGAACGATCTAAGTCGCCATCTAAAGAAATGTCATTTGAATCGTAAAGAACGATTAAACGGCCTAAGCCTAAATGACCAGCAAGTGAAGCAGCTTCAGAGGAAATCCCCTCCATTAAGTCTCCATCTCCGCAAATGCTGTATGTATAGTGATCTACAACCTGAAAGTTGTCTTTGTTATACGTTTCCGCAAGATGTCTTTCTGCAAGTGCCATCCCTACTGCCATAGCAATTCCCTGGCCTAAAGGACCTGTTGTGGCATCTACGCCTTCTGTGTGTCCAAATTCAGGATGTCCAGGTGTTTTGCTTCCCCATTGGCGGAATTGTTTTAGATCATCGATGCTCAGATTGTATCCGCTTAAATGAAGCATGCTGTATAGAAGCATAGAACCATGTCCCGCAGATAAAACAAAGCGGTCTCTGTTAAACCAATTTGGATTTTGCGGACTTACGTTTAAGTGATTCGTCCATAAAGCGTACGCCATTGGTGCAGCACCCATCGGCATTCCTGGGTGACCGGAATTCGCTTTTTCAATTGCGTCTATGGAGAGAGTACGTATTGTTGCAATAGATTTCAATTCAATCGTTTCCATATAAATCCCCTTCCGTATCTTGTGTACACCATTATCATAAATCTACTGTCCTTTTTTCACAACTATTTCACGCTGAAAAAGAAGGATTTTGTCACATTTAGTTTATCGATCACCTAAAAAGTTATGCAAATATGAAAAAAGACGAGAATAATCTTCCCATCTTTTCAAAATTCAAGAAATCACAGCTTAATGAAGGTTCTGATCTTTTTCTCTTTTTAATTTTTCTGGTGTGACATCGTTTCCTTCAGGATCAACGATCTTGACAGTTTTAAGTGTATTTTTCATAGAAGAACGAAAAGCTTTCAAATACTCTTCTCTCAACTGCTTTTGTTCTGTTTTTTCAGCGTCTGATAAACCGGTCTCTTTCGACTTTTTTGAAAGCTCATTTATTCTTGCAAGCTGTTCTTTAGAAATCATGACAAACTCCTTTAAAGCATTTTCTCTACATACTACTAAATATCAATCATTTTGACAACAAATCACGCTTTAGGTGGTAAGGTCTTTTTCATATTCTTGATACCTTCTATGCACCGTTGCTTTTGAAATGTCAAAACCTAATGCCTGAAGAGTTGCGGCAATTTCGGCGAATGTCATATTGTTTTTTCTTAATCGAACAATTTCTGAAATCGGCACTTCAATACGCTCACGGCCAGGTGCATGGTCCTGCTGCCTTAAATTCAGTTCAGGCTGATATCCGCGCTCAACTGCCCTTTTCATTCCCCGCTTGATTTTCAGGTTATGAATTTTCCGTTGGTATTCTTCGACGACTCCTACAATCTCAATGACCATTTCATCTGCTTCTGAAAGCTCAAGCTCTCCTCTATGAAACACGCTGTATACCTTTACGTTCTCTTTAAATAAACAATGAAGAAGTGCAATTTTTGCTTGTCCTCTTCCAAGACGAGTTTCATCCTGGATCAAAACGGCATCGATTGACTCTTCCTTCAGTGCAGCAAGCATTTCAAACACACCATCACGATCTAAATCATATCCACTTGCTTTTTCTTTGATGACTTTGACCACATTCATCTTGTGCATGGCAGCTAACGCCAGCAGTTCTTCTTCTTGTCTTTTCAACGAGGTTTCCTGCTCTTCTTTGACAGTGCTTACTCTCGCATAAATGATTGCGTTCATGTCTAAAATCGACCTTTCTACTGTACTGTTGCAAGCTGATATACGACTGGATGCTCTTTTTTGACGGGTATAACAAGAATGTCGCCAGGCTGGATTTCAGTTGAAGCAAGATCATTGTGTTCGGTAACCCAATCAATAAATGCATTTTTGTCGATTGATTTGCTGTCGTTTACTTGATCAGCTAACCCCCAAAGAGTATCACCTGATTGAACCTCTATTTTAACATACTGATTTGTATCATTATGGCTTGTGACTGCAATAAGTGAGAGAAATATGCCAACGATGAATGAGAATACCCCAATAAAAATAATAGATTCTTTTAACCTCATAATGTCATCTCTCCTAATAGAATATGTGTTCGCTCTTTCTGTCACTCATTATAAATACGAACAAACGTTTCTGTCAAACGTTTTTTTCGAACCTATGTTTGTACTGTTAGGAAAAACATGCTATAATTTCTTTAAAATTGACGTTTTGAGGTGCAAAAGATGACGAAGCTATCAAAAAGACAACTCGATATCCTGAAATTCATCAAAGATGAAGTAAAAAGCAAGGGTTATCCCCCATCCGTCCGTGAAATTGGAGAAGCTGTCGGTCTAGCATCCAGTTCAACGGTCCATGGACATTTAGCTAGACTAGAAACAAAGGGCTTAATTAGAAGAGACCCGACAAAACCTAGAGCGATCGAAGTACTAGATGAAGAGGAAATGAATATTCCAAAGAGTGCTGTAATGAACGTTCCAGTCATCGGAAAAGTAACGGCCGGCCTTCCTATCACCGCTGTTGAAAATGTAGAAGAATACTTCCCTCTTCCAGAGACTTTTGCAGCACCAGATGAACAAGTGTTTATGCTTGAAATTATGGGAGAAAGTATGATTGATGCAGGTATTTTGGACAAGGACTATGTCATTGTGCGTCAGCAAAGCACCGCTAACAATGGAGATATTGTGGTCGCCATGACAGAGGAAGATGAAGCGACAGTGAAACGCTTTTATAAAGAAGATACACACTTTAGATTACAGCCAGAGAACCCATCAATGGAACCGATTATTTTACAGAATGTGAGTATACTAGGTAAAGTGATTGGCGTATTTCGAAATATTCATTAAAAAAAGCCGGTATATCATCAGCTGCTGATGAGAACCGGCTTTTTCTTATGCACAAGAATAGGCAAGAATACTTGAACTTGGGAAGGAACCAAATGTAAAGTTCGGCCATATAAAGCCAGTAGTTCGGCCAAATGGCTGTGAGGAAAGGATATACATTAAAAATACTTGACCGTTTCTCAAAAGCACAATTGTCCATCTTCTATTACATCCCGCTGCAAATTGTACAGTTTGATGGCCTCCGCCAACACCGTGCCCAGATATAAGCGACTGCATACTTTGTGGCTGAGAGAGTGCTTGCTGATACTGCGAAATGATATGCTGCGGCGGTGCCGGCGGGGCTGAGTGTCCGCCTGAACCTTGCCCTGGCCAAGTACCTCCTCCTCCGATCGGAAACCCAGGAAACCCTCCACCTTGAGGAATACCAACAGATGGAAATCCTTGCATCTGCCTATCATATGAGTACCCATTCCACACACCTTCATACGGATGATACATAATAAACACCACTTTCTTTAGACATTCATCACGACAGTATATGTCATAAATAAAAAAAGTGTGTTAAACGTCTAAATAGAAATTTTTCCAAAAGACGTTTCGTTCTTCTTTAGAACGGTTAAATAATCATTAAGAAGAAAAATAAAAAAAATGAAAACTTTTTGTCTCCCTCAAACGTTATATAATTAGAAACAAAAGAAATAAAAAACATTTAGATTTAATACTTGTAATATCACTGTAATTATTGTAACATTTGTAACATAAGAAGTTTTCATTGAGAAAAGGAGGCAATTGCCTTGAAAAAATTATTTGTTTTATTAACTGCTATTATGCTTATGATCTCATTACAAACTACAACATTGGCCGCTTCCAAGAAATCAGCCGCTTTGACAAATAAAGAAGCGTTACATATTGCCCTTGATGCAAGAGAACACTTTTGGAGTGCAATGTCAGGCTACAAAATTAAAGAACATTCTAATTACAAATTAAAATCATTTACCTATAAAGATATGACATACAACTATCTTTCTAAAACATTTGATACAAAGAAAAAATTAAACAGCTACCTATCTCAAGTGTTCACTCAAGATGCCATCAAACATGGTTTAAAAGATTATCAGTTTATTGTTCATAAAGGCAAAATGGCTGTTCCGGTCGGTGACGGAGACAACATGCTTAATTGGGAAAAAGCCACACCTAAACTCGTTTCTAAAAAACAAACAGTCCGCACATATGAATTTACTGTCCCAACACTTGATGGACGCAAAGTAAAACGAACTGTTACGTACGAAAAAGTACAAAAAGATTGGAAAGTCACACAAATTGACGCTGTCATCTAAATAAAAAACCAGGCCTCTCATCGGCCTGGTTTTTATATTGGAGAAAATTCAGTCATGCGATCCAGCGCGTGAGCAAGTGATGACGCCGTGCGAAATTCATTAAAAGGAAGCCCGAGCTGTACTGCTGTTTGAGCAATTTCTGGTCTAATTCCTGAAATGGTCGTCTCTACTCCAATTAACCGAAGTGACGTAACAAGGTCAAAGATTTGATGAGCCACCATTGTATCAATAATGACAACACCCGATAGATCAATACATAAATGCTGAACCCCTTTTTGCGAGCACTGTTTTAGCGTATTTTCTAAAATAATCTTTGCTCTCGCTGTGTCAATATCACCTACTAAAGGCAACAACGCAATCTGGCTTTTTAAAACAATCACCGGTGAACTCAATTCATAAATCATATCTCTTTGAGCCACAAGCTTCTTCGTTGTATTTTTCACATATTGCTGGATAAACACATGGATTGAAATATTAAACGCTTCGGAAATTAAATCATACCAATAAAAAATGCGGTCAATATCAATGTCACCTTGACGCTGTTTAATAAATTCTTTTAAGTAATGCAGAACGACTCTTTGATTAGACATGTATTCTCTTACGACATAATCTAATGGTGTATTTAAATGCTTCGGATCACTGGCTAAATCCTCAGACCATTTTTTAAATTCAGTATGTAAATATGTCTTGTCTTCAATAATAGCTCGTATAAAGTGCTGGTAATAATCTTGATTCTGCCGTTTTAGCTCTGCAATGATGCTGGAATCTGTTGAACGATATATCGATTCTGGATCATCGTCCTCAATTGATTCATACCATGTTTCAGTCAGCTTCTCTGCATGCTGCATAAAAAAATCGTATAATGCACGGTTCTTATCCATAAGCAAATGTCCCTTCACATTTTCTTCTTGTCAGTCTTTGTACCTTATAGATTGATTGTACCACTGAATCTTTTTTCCCTGCCAGCTCGGATACGCTCTGCCATAAACAAAAAAGGCACCCGCTCGAGGGGTGCCTTTTCCTCAGATTTATTTCACAATGAATAATATTCTTTTCCCATCAGGAAATCCGCTGATTTGGTGCCCGACCCATGAGCCTGCTCCCCTATTATCAGATGGACTGACATATTGAACGCTTGCGCCTTTTCCTCCCTCAAGACAAACCGCCATCGGCCATTCATCCCGGTCAAATCCAGGTTTTGTCGGAATCCCTTTTAATGATTCTTGCCTGCGGGCATCTGCTCCATTCCTGTCAATGGTACACACATCTGAATGCCCTTTTCGAATGGCTTCTTGAATATGACTGCCTGTTTCAGGGTACCTTTCCTTTGGAAATTGAACGACATGATCATATCGATCAGCCCCTTTTGCTGCCTGCTTCTCTCCAAATCCACCTAACAACATGCCCATCCATATCACAAAACATAAAGCGACAGCAGCGATCCAGCCTCTTTTCATCTTCAAAAGCGCGTGACCTCCTCATCCATCTCAAGCATGGTTTTGACTTAAAGGAAATGTGACATTTTAATGTATGAGTGGTTCGCGAATGACATGTGAAAAAATTGATGTAGCTCTCAATCTCAAATCCACAGGTTAAAAAAATGAATCCTCTATTAAATGAATCCATACAAAAAAGCTTGTCCCCTATGAAGGAAACAAGCTCTATTTTTTATTGCGCTTTCGCATAGTTTATAAACTCCACAAAGGCAGCTGTCGCTTTTGGACCGCCATTCATCGTTCCGTTTGAATACCCAGCGTTATGAACTCCAACGATTTGCTGGTTCTGATCTAGCATGGCAGAACCTGAATTTCCGCTGAATGTATCAATCGTATAGTATGCTAGATTCGTATCTTCTCTCGTCACAGGACCTGACATCTCCCATTGCGACACCTTGCCAGTAGATCTCATTTTATCACCAGGATATCCTGTGATTTTAATGGTTGTCCCAGTCAAGTTTGTCACCTGGCGGATAGATCGGTAGCCGACCGTATTGCCAATGTTCGTATCGGTTTTGATCACGGCAAAGTCATATTGGCTTGCACCAGTATTAATATACCCGCTTGGCACATAGAACTCAGTCATTTTTGCTGAACCGTTCACCGCAGTACTATCATTCATACCAGGATATACGGTTCCTTTTTCACTATAGCTTCTCGATGCCGTATTGTACACGCAGTGTCCGTTTGTCAAAATTTTATTAGGAGCAATGAGTGTCCCTGTACAGCTGGAGCCGCCAAATGTAATATAAGCAATCGAATTGTATGGTGCTACTCTTGTATTTGCTACTTTGGTTCTACCATCGTCTCCAATGACGACTTTTGTTTGAAAATCTTTTAAATATTTTGATAGTGGTTTTACTTTTTCGCCAACAGTAGAAGAAAGATCATCCACTTTGTCAAAGGATGAGGGGGCTTTCGTATCATTGTGGAAATCACTTGAAGAAATCACTTTTCCATCAGAAGTCACCATGTCATAATCAGACGTTAGTACTGAATCAGATGCGGCATGGGCAAAACTAGGCACACTTAAAGCACCAAAAACGAGAAGAGAAGGGAGTAACATTTTCACCTTTTTCATCATATTCCTCCTTTATGTCCTATATCAAAAATCATACGATTGTTTCATATTGGAGTAAATGAGAGAATATTCTTATTTTTTACAAAATATTTCATTTTTAAATTAGGTGTTTTGTATCTTCCCAACCATCATTCTATCGATCTCTTTCTATGAGAATAGAAAAAAACCGCCTAATTGGCGGTCTTTCCTTTTGTCAGCTCCACACATCTTTTACATATCTATTGTCATTTGCAAGGGCTGTCAGCCAATTATCAGCTGTTTCCTTCGAGCATTGTTTCTCGTTTTGATAGAGATCGATTAGTGTAGCCTCTACATCTGGGGCCATGACTTTTCCGTCTCCGCACACGTACAGATAAGCTCCTTGATCTAGCAATTCGATGAGCATGGCGCCTTCTTCTTTCAACAAATGTTGGACATATACTTTTTGCTCATCGTAACGAGAATAAGCACGATGGATATGGACAACTCCTTTTTGAGCGGCAAGCTGCATTTCATCAAAATATAGATCATCTTCCTCAGGGTGACGGCAGCCAAAATACAGGTGGGCTTCGCCTAGCTGCTTTCCTTCCTTCTGCCACACTTCTCTTGCCTGAACAAATCCTCTAAATGGAGCAATTCCTGTACCTGGTCCAATCATGATCATCGGTATGTCTGATGAAGGGGGCAGCTGGAATCCATCTTGCGCTTCATGCAGGAAGCAGGCTACTTCTTCTCCTTCTTTTAGACCACATAAATAGGTTGAGGCAACTCCGGCATATTCTCCTCTACCGCTCCACGCTTTATCTTTTACAACTGCTACTGTGATACTGACTTTTTCTTCATCTACCTTAGGCGAGCTAGAGATCGAATAATAGCGCGGTTTCAAACCTGGTAAAAGCGCCAAAAAGTGTACAAACGGCAGCTCGCACGCTTCATATTGATCTAATAAATCCAGCATGGTTACTCGTTTCTTTAAAATGGCTTCTTGATATGCTTCACCAGCCATTTCTTCAAGCTCCACGCGGTGAGGCGGACATACCGTATGTGCTGCGAGCTCTCTTAGCTGTGTACGTGTCGCAGGCTCTTGAAGCTCAACATGTGAGGCGAGTAATTCTTTGATTGGAATCGGCTGATCTAATGGTAAATGACTTGCCTCTTTCTCAGATGAAAGCTTAATATGCTGCTCTGGATTTAGTTTAAAGCGGCGGGTCACACGCTCAACGAGTGCATCACTATTTTTCGGTACAACCCCGATATGATCCCCTTCTTTGTATGCTTTTCCAGCAGGCAATTTCAATTCAATATGTCTTGTCTGCCTCGTGCTTGTTTCTGATTGTAATTCTTCATTTTTCAATACAACAGCTGAAAAGGCATCATATATTTTGGCTACAGGACGCTCCACTAGCTCATTCGTATAAGCAACTGATAGGTTTGGTTTTTCCTTCCCCTTTTCTTGGAAGGTGAGCTTAAATTCTTTTGCAAGCTGTTCAAAGACAGTTTTCTGGAAGATTTCTTTATCCTCATCTATATCACCGCCTGCATCACCTTCTCCTAAATCAGCTACACGTTTGGCACCTTTTTTTTCAAGGGCCTCATCAATCAGACGGGGGATCCGCTGGTACGTACTCGCCCAGTTTCGATCTCCGCATCCAAAGACCGCAAATGTCACGTTTGATAAATCCTGCTCCTCATCCTGCGCCAGCCAATCCACAAATTGCTTCGCATTGTCAGGCGGATATCCGTTGTATGAAGCGGTCACGATGAGGACAGCGCCTGTATCTGGCAATTGGCGTGTATATTCATCAAGCGGCGCAGTGGTCACATCGAATCCTTTTGCTTTCCCGTCTTCCGCCAATTCGTTCGCTATTTGCTTTGCAGTGCCAAGATTCGATCCGTACAAAACTAGCAGCGGTGTCCCGTGACTCGGCACTTTTGACTCACTAGATTGGTTGCTTTTTTTCGGTTCTTCTTTCGGTGGTGCCATAAAGAATTGCTGTTTCCTTGGCCGCACCTTGATTTTGAAATCGTTTGGTTTAATCGTCAGAGATTCTTTTAAATTAAGCTCATAAGATGTGTGATCAATTAACTCTAAATTATGCAGGACCATCGCGAGAACCATCGTAGCTTCATGCAGGGCGAACTGCATACCGATACATGCACGCTGTCCATTCCCAAAAGGCTTGTAGGCATGCTGCGGGATTTTCTCAGGATGCGTAAACCGCTCTGGTTTAAATTCTTCAGCATCCTCGCCCCATACCGCTGGATCCCGGTGTAATTTAGGGAGCAGAACAGAGACACTTTGATTCTTGTGAATCGGATATTTTCCCCCGATTACTGTGTCCTCTTTCGCATAAAGAGAGAACGTAGGCGCAGTTGGCCAGAGGCGAAGGGCTTCATTTAACACCATACGAGTGTAGCTTAACTTTTGCACTTGTTTAAATGTCGGCAATCCGCCTTGCAGCACCTCATCTGCTTCTTGGACAGCTTTCTTTAATTTCTCTGGGTTCTTTAGTAAGAAATAAATCGCAAAGGATAGCAGTCCGCTTGTTGTTTCGTGCCCTGCAATTAAGAAGGTGATGATTTGATAACGGATATTTTCATCAGATAAACGTTCACCTGTTTCAGGGTCCTCTGCATGCAGCATAAGTGACAGTAAATCATCGCCTGTTTTATCTTGTTTTCTTCGTTCCTGTATAATGTCATCTACTAATCGCTTCATAAAATCGACATGCTGATCAAATTCTTTTCGTCTTTTGATCATGAGTTTATCGGCAATCGGCAATCGGCTCGACTGCTCCATTGCTTCATTTAAGCCTTTCAGCATGCTCTCTATAAATGGATGCTGGTTTTCTTTATAAAAGCTGTTAAAGCGAAAATCAAAACCGCAAAGGCCGATCGTATCTAAAGTCAGCTTTGTCATATCCTCAGCTACTTCAATTTCTTCATCGCGGCCTGTTCTTTGCCATTTTTGTACAAGCTGTGTCGCAATATCGAGCATCATCTCATGATAGCCCTTCATGGCCTGCTGGCTGAATGCTGGCATCAAGATTTGATGAGCCTTTCTCCAGTTCGGTTCTTCTGTCCAGCTCGTAAATAACCCATCTCCTGCAAAGGCTCTTACTTTACTGAGACTAGTCCCAATAAATTTATCAAAACGGCTCTCATCAAATACTTCTTGGACAAGCTCATGGCTGGAAACAAAAATACTTGTTGCATTTGAAAATTCAAACTGAAAAATCGGTCCTAATTCATCTGCCAGCCGCCAAAAGGTTTGAGAAAGCTCCCCCTTTTTTATATGGGGAATATTTTTAAAAGGTCCGTATGTTTTTGGTTTTGGAATGATTGATGTTTGCTTCATATGCCCACTCCCTTTATCTCTTTATGATGCAACGCTGATGGCGCGCCATAAACATTGCTCAATCTCCTCTAAAAATTCAATTGTTGGCTCTATTTCTTCTGCAAGAATTTGTTTATGCAGCTGCACAAAAGCACCAAATACAATCGATAAAATGGTTCTGCCAGAGAGGTTTGGATGAATTCCATCCTTTTTCCCTTCTTCAAAGATAAGGAACAGCTCATGTAACAAATGCTGCATTTTCTCTTTGCTCGTTTCGTCTAAGTAATGGGACCGTTTATCAATCTCTAAAAAATACAGCCCGCTTGGATTCTCCTTTGTAAACAAAACCAAGCAATAAAATACATGCTTAAAGTACGCCCGAATACTTACCTTTGGATCTGGACTGTTTGTGTTCATTTTGTCGATAAATGCTGAGAGGCTGCGCTGGTACAAAATATTGACGAGTGCCTCTTTGCTGTCGAAATAACGGTAAATGGTGCCCGCTCCGACGTTTGCTCTTTTTGAAATCATCGGCATTGTGGTGCCATCAAAGCCTCGTTCTATAAATAGTTCCAGCGAAGCTTTCATGATCTGATCTTGTTTATCAGTCACTGCTGGCATTTCATCCCCTCCTTTTGAAATATAGGAATGAACGTTCATTCCGCAAACGGTATATTATATTAATATTTCAATTTCATCTATTTATACTTAAACACACTTATTTTACTCCGTCACCACATTTTCTGAAAATAATAATAATTGAGAAATGATACCTAGGCACATGACATCCAAAGGACTTATAAAGATTGTCAAATGTGTGTCATGCAGGTGTCATCAGCACTACACATTCATTCCTGATCGATTGGTGACTGAATGTGGTCGTCATATGTATCAATATATAAGCTTCCATTACTTGAACGGACAGCATACACAATGTCCTTTAAGGACAGCTGCCTTTTTTTAAGCTCTTCTTCTATCCATTGCTCTGTTAAATGATTTTCATGTATGTTTTTTTGGATGAGTTTCCCGTCCATGATGACTTCAATCGGCATGTAACGCTCTGCCTTCATGAATAAATGAAGATCCTTCCGTGTGACATTTTCAAACGAAGGGTATTTTTTCACTGACATATGCCCATCTGTTTCAATCATGGCAAATTCAACTTCACTGATATCAAAGATGTCTTTTTCTCTCAGCTGCTGATTTAAATAATCAAGGGTATATCTCATTCCCTTCATATTTCCCTCAAGAATTTTTCCATTTTGTATGACAAGAGTTGGTTTACCAGCCATCAGCCCTCTCATCTTCCGGCTTCTTAATGCAATCAGGGAAATCACATAAATAATCATGACAAGTGACACAAAGGAAATCGTTGTGTGCTGTAGCGGCAGCGTTGTATTAAACGCCAGGTTTGCAGCAATTGAACCTAAGCTGATGGCTGCTATAAAATCAAAAATATTCATTTGCGCAATGGTTTGTTTCCCTAAAAGACGTGCTCCTCCAAATAAAATCGCAAAAGCAAACATTGTCCGAAGAATCACTTCAATATGTTCAGACATGCAAGTGTCCACCTTTCATTTGCATCAAAAAAAGCCTTTTCCTTAGAAAAGACTCTTTGTTAGACTATGCATTTATTTCATCATTATTCAATTGGGCAGTACTGCTTTGTTCAAATTGTGATCGCAGTTCAATAATTGAGCTATTCCTCACATGATCTGCTTCTTGCTCAAGAAGCCACGTATAGAACTTAGCTTGCTCCGCTGTTTGCAAAGCATGCATATATTTTTGCGAGGAACGCTTCTCTGCAACGCGCTGCTTGATCCCGCGCATCTGCTTCCAGAATTGATAATAGGGGAGCTTGAGTTTGGTCATAAAGCCGCGAGCGTCCTCAATGACATATCCCTCTTCTTTAATTGTGTCATCATGAGAGACCGCTTGATACCATTTATAAAAAGACGTCCAATCATGGAAAACAGCCACTTCCTGCTTGCTGGATATTCCAAGCTGCTCACTTAATCTTTTCACTTCAGCGAATGGTGCTTTTTCGTAGCTTAACTGCCGCTTCACTATATCAAGTAAAATGAGTTGATCTTGTTCATATGTGATAATATGCGGATCTTTTTCTGGCAAAATGACTTCAAACACCAGAGATACATGCTGGTCACGGACGTATGATTTGATGTAGTCAGCTTGCACGTCATCGAAGGTCTTATAAAATAGCTCTTCGACCCAGGAGGCATGCTGATTTTGTTTCACATGTGATGTATACGATTTGGACGTAAACACCAATTCATCTTCCATTTCGTTATACCCAACAGTTCCTAAGTATCCATTTGCTTTATCATATACGGTGACAGGGAATTGTAGATGGTTCACTAAATGCTGCATTCTTGTCTCCGGACGCTCATCAATGTTAAAAAATTTATTGTAGCTTCTAGAAACAATCTGCTTAGAAACCATGTTGACAAACAAACCTCTTGCCTTCACATTCACATCGTCCCACTGCCGCTCACTAAAAGCCTTTTTCGTAAAATTAAAAGATGAAATATGGTGCGGAAGCTTTAATTCCTGTACATATTCATGCTGATCTAAATGAGCTAAAAAATCATCCAGTGAAATATCTGGCTGAACAGCAGCTGATTGTTTTTTCTCAGAGGCCCTGTAGACTGGATTGTCAATTTCATGAGTCTTAATCCCTTCAGCCGTGATTTTCAACACCCGCAGCTGCCCCCCAAATTCAACCTGACCTTCTAGGTTATAAGATCTTTCCGCTGCGTGAATTGGCAGTCTGTATAAATTGCGATGACCGTGAATTTGGATGACATCCAGCCCAGCCGTGTTTTGAACAAACAAGTGATCAATGTCATCTGAATATTCTCCTACGCCGTGAATGAGCTGCTGTGTTGAGACATGCAAAAGCTCTTCTGGCAAATGAGCAAGCCCCCCGTGGGTAACAAGAAATGTCTGATTATGGTACGTAAAATAAGTAAGCTGATGAAAGGTTCTAACAAACTTTCGTACTTCTTTTAAATCAAAGTCTGCTGCTTCAAGTTCAGGCGCAGTATGCCTGTTAAACATATTGCTCCTGACTTTTTCACCATGTGCAAACCGGTATAAATGCTGATCATGATTGCCTTCAATGACGATGACATTCCGGCATTCTCTATGGGCGAGCATCCATTCTAATACTTCTTTGTTTTCTATTCCTCTATCAAGAAGGTCACCTGCGAAGATATAAAGTTCGTTTTCTTTGATATCTCCTTGCAAATAGGTGGTAAGTGCGGTGTAACAACCGTGAATATCTCCGAAAACATGAATGGCCTCATATTGATCAAAGGATCGAGGCTGATAGGTCATCACTTGCGGATATTCCTCCGGCTTCAAAACAGTCACCCATGATGGGACCTTTTCTGTTTTTAACCGCTCGTTCATTTGATACAAAACAGATTCCCGCACCACTTTGTGAGATTCACGTGAGCGATTTTGTAAAAGAGCTGTCTCAAGGGGCACCTGCGTGAAATCGACGACATACACCCTATAACGATACGATGTCGCTAAAGACTTATATTGAGAAATTGATTTGCTTGAAATATGTGTCGCATCAATCACAGTAAAGTCTCCGCGCTCCATACGGGCTGTGAGTAAATCGAATAATAAAGACCAAACTTTGTGGTCATGCTTGCTTGAAATGTCTAGTTTCCCATTGACTGATAGCTGCGGCGGCTGGGTTAACAGCCGGATTTGATCCGCTGATAAAGTGTAAGGCTCTAAGCCTTGTTCTTTGATCCATGTTGATTTACCTACGCCTGGGAGACCTCGTAAAAGGACTAAAGTTCTCATATTGGTTCTCCTTTAATGAGTGATATTTTACCTATTATAGATAAATTATGGATAAATCTCAATCTTTTATTGATTATGGTAATATATAGATAGAAAAGGAGGTTTTACGTATGTTTAATGGAGAGAATATGGCATTCAACATGGGAGATCTTCTATTTCAAGTGTTCTCTCTTCTATTCATTGCCTTTATTGTGACAATCATTGTCCTCGCATTTCGCATGATTAGAAGAAAACGAATGGAATTGAAAAAAATCGAGGCAAGATTAAACAAAGTGATTGAAAAAAACGATCTAAAAGAGTAAAAAATCCGGGAGTTAACCGGATTTTTTTGTTTTCATCACGATTCCTTGACGCTGCTGCATCAAAAAGAAAAAGACACCTAAAAGAACAAGCAGACCGCCAAGCATTTGGAGCAGCGTGACTTTCTCTCCAAGCAGCCATACAGCAAGGATCGTTGCCCCAACAGGCTCTCCTAGAATACTCATCGAAATAGTTGTCGCATTAACATAAGTTAAAAGCCAATTATTAATGACATGAGACATAGTGGGAATGATAGCGAGCAATAAAAAGATTCCCCACTCTTTAGCCGGATAACCTATAAAAGGGGTTTGCTGAAGCAGATTGAATAAAATTAAAAAAAGACCAGCAAAACCAAATACACAAAAACTATAAATCCAATGAGATATTTTTCTTACAGCCTGTTGACCTATTAACAAGTAACAAACAACAGCGATCACACTCAAAAAGGATAAAATATCTCCTAAGATGGCTTCCTTGCTATGACCAATATCTCCCCAGCCTATCATGAGGGCACCAACAATCGCTGCACACATCGTCAATAGAGCAGACATCGTCGTTCGTTCACGGAAAATGAGGAATCCGCCTAATAAGGACACCATCGGTTGTAGAGCGATAATAATGGTAGAGCTTGCCACTGTCGTCAGCTTCAGTGAGCCAAACCACAGCACAAAATGGAGGCCTAAAAAGAAGCCTGACATACATAAGAAAAACCAGTCTCTGCGTTTTATTGAGAGAAATTCTTTTTTTCTTGGCAGGATAAATGGCAGCATGAAAGCCGCCGCAAAGATCATTCGATACATACTTAAAATAGCAGCAGGTGCATTTGACCATTTCACAATGATTGCAGAAAACGAAATAGCAATTATCGAAATCACAAGTGGCAGTGCAATTGATTTCGTTTGAGCAGTTGTCTTGATTTCCATTAGCAGCTTCCTTTACATCAGCAGTAGATGAGCAGTTCATCTTATATGTCGTCATCTTACTATGTCCATTCACCTAGTGGCAAGATGATTTTTTAAAACTTGCGTCCGCTTGTTGGATGAAAAAAAGCTTTCATTACGAAAGCCTTCATTCATCATCTATTAACAGATAAATTGCCTGAACTGGACCATGAACCCCTACCACTAAATTCATTTCAATATCGGCCGAATTACTTGGACCTGATATGAAATGGATGGCACCTTTCGCCTGCTCCCCCTCTTCTACTGAGCGATTAAGAGCCGAAACAGCCTGAATCATTCGCGGAACAATCGAGCTTTTCTCTATACACACGATATACATCATTGGCAAAAAATGCAGCGCTCTCCCTTGACCTTGATGGGATGAAAGGACAACTGTACCTGATTCTGCAAGGGTATAATCACTGAACACAACTGCATATTTCGCTTGTTCTGCCTGCCTTATGTTTTCTTCTCTTGATAGATCTGTATTCCAGCAGGCGATGGAAATCCCATCTCGTTGCAAGCTGTCAAACATAGGGCTAAAACCATATTGTTCAAAGCGATGATCACGCGATGTCATCACAGCCCCCTCACCATATTCTGTCATCAACAATCGTAATACCGAGGGCGCTTTCTCCGGTGTTGTTTCGACTACTCTTGTATGAATTTGCTGACATTGCTTTTTCAATTGCTCGACTAATTCATCTTTAGACAAACTTCCGTTTGTTTCCCACTGGACTTGATGCTTCCATGCCGGCCGTTGAATAGAGGCAGATGGGGAAAAGTTTTTGCCTAATTGATGCTGGATATGAGATAAAAACGACTCCCGGTGAAAAATGGTCCCCTTCATCACTTCTCCTCCTTTTGTCTCTTTTTAAACCAATCCCTGAATCTTTCTTTACTTGGAGCTGGCAGATCACGAATATCTGTCCAATTCTTTAAAGGGCCTATTCCTTTTGAAATTTGTCCGTTTGAAGCCATACGATTCATCAATGCAGGGGCTGCTTTTGTTCCAAATTGATACATCCCGGGAGACGCTGCCCCTATGCCAAACATTTTCATCGCCAGCATTTCAGTTTTAGGCGCTCTCCCCTCTTTTTCAACGATTACCTGTCTATGTTTAATCAATAACTCATGAAGTGGAATCTTCACTGGACAAGCATCCGTGCAGGCTGCGCACAAACTTGATGCAAAGGGGAGCTCCTTGTAGTCATCATAGCCGCCAAGAAGCGGCGAAAGAACAGCTCCGATTGGTCCTGGATAAATCGAACCGTACGAATGTCCGCCAACATGCCGGTAAACGGGGCAGACATTGATGCAGGCTGCACACCGGATACATTGGAGAACAGGCTGAAAGGCCGTTCCTAATATATTTGACCGCCCATTGTCCACAATGACCAAGTGGAATTCTTCTGGTCCATCCACTTCACCTTCTCCTTTTGGTCCCACTACAGAAATATAACTAGTTAATTTCTGGCCGACTGCGCTTCTGCACAAAAGACCCACAAGGACATCCAGTTCCTCCATCGTTGGAACAAGCCGCTCCATTCCCATAACGGCAATATGCGTCTTCGGTATAGCCGTGACAAGATCTGCATTCCCTTCATTTGTTACAAGGCAGATGGACCCTGTGTTGGCCACTGCAAAATTACAGCCGGTCACACCAATATCAGCTTCTAGGAATTTTTCACGCAAGATGGCTCTTACAAAATTCGTCATTTCTTCGGGTGTTTCTGACATCTCATACCCTAGCTTCTCATGAAATACTTCCCGTATTTGCTCTTTCGTCATATGAAGAGCAGGTGCCACAATATGTGAAGGCGGTTCATGGTCATCCACTTGCAGAATATATTCACCAAGATCGCTTTCTACCACCTCACAGCCGACCTCTTCAAGCGCTTGATTCATCTCGATTTCTTCTGTGACCATTGATTTTGATTTGACGACCTTTTTGGCTGCTTTTTTCTGTGCCACCTCTTGAATATATGCTGATGCCTCTTCCTTTGTTTTCGCAAAAAAGACATGGCCTCCGCGTGCACTTACACTTTCACTTAATTGATATAAGTAGTCATCAAGATGCGTCAGCGTATGCTGCCGGATTTCCTCACCAAGCTCACGCCACTTTTCCCAATTGCCAAGCTCCTCGCTTGCAGTCAGCCGCCTTTTATACAGACGTTCCTGTGCTGAGGAGACAGCACCTCTCATGACAGCGTCTTCTAAACCTTTCCCGATCCGTTCTTTAAAGGCCTTTTCTCCAATTTTCATACTCATGTGCCGTTCCTCCTCTTAAAGTCCGCGGCTGTTTAATACTTCTGCGATGTGCATCACTTGGATGGGTTTATCAAGACGGTTCAGCCTCCCGCCAATATTCAGCAGGCAGCCGCAGTCAGCACCAATGATATAATCAGCGCCTGTCTCCTCTATGCTTTGTACTTTTTCGTCAACCATCTGCTCAGAAATAGGGGTCATTTTCACTGAAAAGGTTCCTCCAAATCCGCAGCAATTTTCTGCGCGGGGCAATGGTCTCATCGTCAAATCTTTGACATTTGACAACAGCGTAAAAGGCGCCTCCTTAATACGCAGCAGTCTCGTCATATGACAGGAGGTGTGATAGGCTGCGTTCCCTTTCAGGCTTGCCCCTACATCTGTCACGTGTAATATATCAACAATAAACTCTGTTAATTCATATGTTTTTGCGGCAAGTGCCTCAGCTTTGGCCGACCACACTCGGTCTTCTTTTAAAAGATGAGGATATTCTAAAAACATCGCCTTACACGAACCTGATGGTGTCACAACATATTCAGCTGACTCAAAGGCTTTGATCATGTTTTTCGCTGCTTTAATTGTCTCCTTTGTATAGCCGCTGTTAAAGGCTGGCTGTCCGCAGCACACTTGTGCTTCTGGAAATTCCACTTCAACACCGAGTCTTTCCAATACTTCCACTGTCGCCTTTCCTACATTTGGCTGCATCGTGTCAACTAAACAAGTAACGAATAAATGGACTTTCATCGGCGAACTTCCCTTCTATTGCTGCATTTTGATTCATCATTCTGATCATCTGATGATTAAATAACAGGCCTTAATTTCATTTTAATCCCAAATTTCTGAAATTTCAACGAAGTGATTTGTCTAAAATTTGTACTTATGGACTGTGTGACTAAATAAAAAAACGCCCTTTTCATAGGGCGTTTCAGCATGTAGACAAACCCTCGCATTCGTTGTCAGGTCTGCACTCCGGTGCTCACGAATGTCAAATTCGCTCCGCTCCGGTGCTCGCCCTTCCTAGACTGCAAAGGTTTTCTAACACGCTGAAAAGAAGACAAAGGGCTAAAATAAAGAACATTTTAGCACTTTGTCAACAATCTAAAACGATCCAATAAGGATCGTTTTTTATTTGATATAACTCCCTTGCCTACCGG